>PLXD01000234.1 GCA_003151295.1 Chitinophagaceae bacterium
TTTCAAGGTGCGAGGCGGGCACGGCCAGGAAGCCGATCCCCTGCGATTGATTGCCGAGTTCGGAAAAGATCGTGCTGGCATAGAGACAGCCGATCACATATAACCCCCAAAAATAGGTTGCATATTGAAGGAAAAAGTTCAGCGGATGAAAATTCTGCTGCATCACCATCATAAAAGAAAACCAGGCAATGAATAACCCGGCGATAGCCGGGATCGCCAGCAGATAGCGTTTGCGGTTTTGTACCCAGTGGAGGATCACCAGTTTCCACCATCTTGACAGATCAAAAATTTGGTTCATCGGTCTTTGATTTTTTAATCGTTGTTTTTAGTCCTGAAATACCGCATTTATTCGTTCGCCTTCCATCGTGACGGCCTTGTAAAGCATTTCGAGGTCCGGTCTGCTGTCTTCCCCATCGTCGTTGACAAGGATGAGGGCGTCGCCTTTCAGGGAAGTCTCTTTATATAAAGCATGGGTGGCTTCTTCCGGATCAAAGGACAGCCGGAAAGACAGTTTCCTGGAAATAGATTCCATAGTCTGATCGAAAAGGATCTTACCATTATCGATGATGGTGACCCGGTCGATCAGGTTCTCCAGGTCTTTTACCTGGTGAGTGCTGATCAGTATGCATTTGTTCTCGTCCAGGGAGCCGGCTATGATTTTACGGAACTGGCTTTTGCTGCGGATATCCAGTCCATTGGTGGGTTCGTCCATGAGTAGCAGGGAGGTATTGGTGGCCAGGCTGAAGGCGATCAGGGCTTTCTTCCGCTGCCCATAACTCATTTCATGCAGGCTGTTGTCCTGCGGGATCTCAAACTCCGCGAGCATCCGATCGAACTGTTCACGGCTGAATTGCGGATAGAAGGGGGCGCTGTATTTTATCCATTCGTCGATACGGACGGGTGGCAGGTAGAACTCTTCGGGAACCAGGAAGGTCTTTGCCAGGAATGCCGGTTGCCTCTTGCCAGGTGTGAAGCCCAGGACGTCTATGCTGCCTTTCTGCGGGAATAGGAATCCGGCGATATTCCGGAGCAGGGTGGACTTGCCTGTGCCGTTGCTTCCCAACAGCCCGTAAATATTCCCCGGCTTCAGCTCCAGGGTGAGCCCGGAAAATACGGGTTTCCGGCGGTAGGTAAAATGAAGACCAACGATACTAACCATGTTTAGTGATTTAGTGTACTAAGTAAGTAATACACTAAGTTTGGGAAATTATCCGGAACCTCCAAATTTTTCGGGATATTTTTATTCCGGCGGATTCGCGAGCTTTCCTGCAAAGCTGAGCCGGGTTTAAATCATATATCCCGCAGTTATATATAATTAAATAAATTATGTTGTCTCTGCTATAATTCCTTATTTTTATGAATACCAAAATTAGCTATGTCACAAACTACTACTCTACAACAACCGCAAAGGCTTTATTCACTAGATGCATTAAGAGGATTCGATATGTTCTGGATCATGGGAGGAGAAGAGATCTTCCACACACTGGCTAAAGCCACCGGCTCTCCTTTCTGGGAGACCATCGCCAATCAGTTTACCCATCCGGACTGGAACGGATTTCATTTTTACGACCTGATATTTCCCATGTTCTNNTCCTGTTCATGGCGGGGGCCGCCACTCCCTACTCTGTGGGCAGGCAACTGGAAAAAGGCGAACCCCGGAAGAAGCTCCTGCTTCGGGTCATCAGGCGCGGCCTGGTCCTGGTGCTCCTGGGGATCATTTACAATAACGGGCTCCATTTTCGTCCCTGGGCCGATGTCCGATTCGGCAGCGTGTTGGGAAGGATCGGGTTGGCATACATGTTTGCGAATATCATTTATTTATATACTAAGCAGCGGGGCCAGATTATCTGGTTCTGTGGCATTCTGATAGGGTATTGGCTCTTGCTGATGTTCAATTCGGCACCGGGATTTCCCCGGGGAGACCTGTCACAACCTGGAAATTTTGCATCCTATATAGATCGCCTGGTCATGCCCGGCAGACTATACCTGGGCAATCATGACCCGGAAGGACTGACTTCGACGATTCCTGCGATCGGGACGGGACTGCTCGGTATCCTGGCCGGCAATCTATTGAAGAATAGCCCGCTGACCCAGGTAGCCAAAGTGGTCAGGCTGGCGATCACGGGTGTCATCTTCCTGGTGCTGGCACAGATCTGGAACCTGGTTTTTCCCATCAACAAAAATTTATGGACAAGTTCTTTCGTACTGGAAGTCGGTGGCATCAGCCTGTTGCTCCTCTCCCTGTTCTATTACGTCATAGATGTGTTGGGTTATAAAAAATGGGCATTCTTCTTCACCGTGATCGGGATGAATTCAATATTGATCTATATGTCCGGGCATTTCATTGAATGGGATTATGCGACTACAGGATTCTTCCAATGGGTAGGCCAACTTGTTGGGGATCCTTTTAATATCTTCGCGATGGCCTTGTGTTATATTGCCGTTAAATGGGCCTTTCTTTACTTCATGTATAAGAAGAAGGTCTTTTTGCGCGTTTAACGCTTCCTTTCGTTCATTTAATGGGTAAGTTTAAATCTCTTGAGACCTGCTTTGTTCACGAGACCTGATTTCTTTTGCATACCCAGCAAAATTGGCGGGATATCTTCTTGCCGCCAGTGCGGTAATATGCTTTTTCTTGTAGAGAAGGAACACCCCGGTCGCGATGATGCCCATTCCCCCCTGGATACCGACCGTCATCCTTGCTCCCGCGTGGTTGGCCAAAAAACCGGTGAGCAGGCTTCCTAACGGAAAGAGCCCCTGGTAGGCCATTTGGTAATAGCTGATGATCCTGCCGCGCATGGCAGGGGAGCAATGTGTTTGGATATAGGTGTTGATTGAAGAGGTCTGGATCATCATGCCTGTGCCGCTCATCATCATGAACAACAGCGAGAGCGGCAGGAAGGAGGATGAGGATAAGAGTAGCAGGCTGGCGCCGAACACGATCCCTGAGACAGTCATTAATTTGATAATCTTTCCACCGGCGCCCCGGGCCGCCATAAAGGCGGCGCCGATCAGGGCACCCCGGCCGGCCGCACTTTCAAACCAACTGAAGGTTGTGGCATCCCCTTTAAAAAGATCTTTCGCGAATACAGGCATCAGGGTGCTAAAGGGAATCACAAACAGGGAAGAGGCAGCTAGCAATAGGATCAGGGAAGAAAGTCCCGGTGAATTTTCCAGGTAATGGTACCCTTGCCGGAGGTCGTCCCAGATATTGTCTTCTGTTCTGGACAAAGATGCTTTCTTCGGCTTGATCAAAAGCAGGGATGCCAGCACGGGAATATAGCTCAGGAAGTTTGCAAAAAAACAAAAATCCTCCCCCAGCGTGCTCAACAGAATGCCTGCCAGCGCTGGCCCCAGCAGCCTGGCAAAATTGGCCATCGAAGAATACAGCGCTATCGCGTTGGGAAGGTCCTTTTTCTCTTCGATGAGTTCCACCATCAGCGATTGCCTGGCCGTGTTGTCGAATGCATTGATGATCCCCTGCAGGAGGCTCAGCAAAACGATGCCATTGATATTAAAATCCTTCATCCATACCATAATGGCGAGGACCCCGGCCTGCAGCATGGAAGCGACCTGTGTCACCAGCAGTATGCGGTAACGATCGTGCCTGTCCGTCAGAGTCCCGGCATAAGGCGAAAGGACCAGGGAAGGTATGAGGCCGGCGAAACCGACCACCCCGAGTAAAAAAGCCGAATGGGTAAGCTGGTAGACAAGCCAGCTCACGGCCACTTTTTGCATCCAGGTGCCGATCAGGGATACGGATTGCCCGGAAAAGAATAAACGATAATTACGATATTTTAAAGAATGAAAGATCGACATTTTTTATACGTTCGAAAGGTTTTCTGACCCACAGTTGTACCATGCAGTTTGAACCCGTTGCATGAAATAAGTAAAGTAAACTAATAAGGTAGCCTTATAAATCTACGATCCGATCCATTGCCGGGCAAATTTTCGGCCTGATTTTAACAATTGCATGTTGTAACCTCGTTAACGTTACGATTGGCAGGGAGATTGTGTAAATTTTGGCAGGGAGATTGTATTCATTATAGAAGCGCTTTCATCATTAAATGCACCCAGTATGCAAAACAGAATGATTTCACAAGAGAATCCTTTCCGGGCCAGGCGAAAGTACCGCAAACTGATGACGGGCACTTTTAACAGGATTTCCCGGCTTATCCCCGTCATACGGGTAAAGAGAAGATTATATGTATACGGATCGGGGAACAGCATCTTGAAAAAGATCCTCATAAGGAATATTGCCTTTCCCCATATCCTTCCCTACCTGAGGAGGGCGACAAGGATGGTCTTCCCTTCACGTCTTCATTTATGAATAAATAACTGGCCACGCAATTGCCTTTTGAAGTGCTTTGCAGGGGANNATAAGGATGACCATGACGAAAAAGGAAGCCAATGCGGCAAGGATCAATCCTATATAGAAGTTTATTAAGAACCCGATAATGAACAGGGGCGTCGCTACCAGCAGGATAGCAATGAATTGAATCACCCCGAAGCTGAACGTGGCTCCCAGGCTTTCTCCCCATTTTTGTTTCACAATTTGCGAAGAACGCCTGAACGCTTCTAGGGGCCCTGCATTCTCATATGCGATCACGGGTACTACAAAAAAAGTTGCAATGCTCCAGACGATGCCGATTGTGCCTGTGATAATCTTTCCAAAAAATCCTGCATTTTCCTGTATGATCCGTAAGAGGATCCCTACTGTGGCGGCAAAGACAGCCCAGGAAAAAATCGCGGGAATCCTGCTGAGGCCGAACCGCAGCCCGTCGGCGAGGGATACCGTTTCGCCCTTAAAGCAGACGCGGGAACAATACATGAGGGCCGTATTAAAGAACAAGAGAACAAAATAGTTAACCAGGTAATATCCGAAGAGGATCGCATAATTGATGCCCATTCCCTCTTCCCGGATGTTATCCGGATTCCAGCCGGCGGAAGCCAGGGCCATGGTAACAAAGGATCCGAGGATCAACAGGAGGGAAATGCACGACAGGATGGGGAAAAAGAGTAACCGCTTGTTTTCTTTCAGTATGGCAAAGCTGTTCAAGCAGATTTTCCAGCCGTTGGTAAGGCGTGTAAAAAAGCTCATAAGGATAAGTTTGCATGAATGTACGAAACTTAAATTATATTTATTCTGCAGATAAATAAGTATGATTCTTTGCATTGTTGGGCGCCACTTTCCTGGTCGATATCGGGGATACGGTGCTGAAGGATAGGGCGTATGGGCAAAATCTTGGGAGCGAATACTGGATCCTCCGCCGGTATTTAGTGTAGTGTTCTTCACCGGGCCCCGTAAAACAATATTTAAATTAAATGACTACTAATTTGGTAGACTAATGTTTTTTCTTATATATTTGCAGTAACAATAACATGCACCAACAATACTTGTTTTTATGGGAACCATTTCCTCCACTTTGATTTCATTTTTCAAGCCTGTCACTCAAAAGGGTTTGTATTGCGGTATTCTGCTAAAAGAGTGCTGCTGTTGTTGCTGATATTCATTTCCTACCCGATTACCTTTTCACGCGTATAATATAAAATAAAGTCATTGCTTGACCATGCTCCCCTTATCGGGGTATGTGGCATTCTATTCGTATAAGTAACTATAAAACAATCTAGTATGACAGAAATAAGAGAATAAAAAACCCGGTAAAAATTTCTTCTTACCGGGACAAAGGATGAAATCAGTCCAGTAACGCCAATCACTTACTGATGTTCATCGCGATTACATTAACAATAAAATATCATTAACATGAATCTCATTCGAAGGTACAAAAAAGATACCTCAACCAGGTTAACTGCTGCTTTTTTCTTGCTGATTATCAGTCTTTTCGCCCATGCTCAAAACAATAACGTATCCCTTGTCGGCAGGGTCGTCGACGACAAGACGAAAGAACCCCTGGCCGGCGCAGTTATACATATTAAAGGGACCACCCATGAGGTCATTGCCGATCAGAATGGGGAATTCAAATTCATTACGGGACAGCGTGTCCCCGTCGTCTACATTGTCAGTTTTGTCGGTTATAAAACGACTGAAGTGCCCGTCAATAGTTACGGGCATGTGAATATCGGCCTGCCGGGAGGTAATTCGATCCTCAACGATGTGGTCGTGGTCGGTTATGGAACGCAAAAAAGAAGCGATATCACCGGCTCGGTGGCCAGCGTACCCAAGAACGTCCTGAGCCAGCCTGCCGTCTCTTTCGATAACCTTCTTCAGGGATCGGTATCCGGCGTGGCTGTTACGCAGAGCGGGGGACAACCCGGCAGCACGGCTACCATCAGGGTTCGCGGCGGCAATTCCATCAATTTTGGCAACGCACCCCTTTACGTCATCGACGGCTTTATTATCTATAATGATAATGATTATGTCAACACCGGCGCTACAAGCGGCGTCACCGTAAATGCACTGTCTACCATTAATCCCAGCGATATCGAATCCATCGAAGTATTGAAAGATGCCTCGGCAACCGCTATCTATGGTTCCCATGGCGCCAACGGCGTAG
>PLXD01000123.1 GCA_003151295.1 Chitinophagaceae bacterium
CGGCGATGCTATCAGTTGCGTTCTGGCCGGCACGCAGGCTTGCCCTATCCCTCTCGTTTCCTCCAATACACTGACCATGACCGTAAATCCGTCGCCGGCTGTCATGGCAGGCGATGATACCATCCTGGCGCCCGGGAAATCCCTGCACCTTAATCCATCGGTCACCGGCGCAATCGCCTCTTATCAATGGACACCTGCGACAGGCCTGGATAATCCCACCCTGCCGGACCCGGTTGCCTCCCCACTCACAACTACGACCTATCAATTGAATGTTGTTGCGGATAATGGATGTACGGCATCCGGCAAACTGACCCTCCTCGTCTATTATACCCTGCAGATGCCCAATGCTTTTACACCCAATGGAGACGGAAAGAATGATGTATTCAGGATCCCCCCCTCTACGCCCCAGAAAATAAAAAGATTTTGTGTGTTCGACAGAACAGGTAACAGGCTTTTCTTGACAACTGAAAGTGGTAAGGGATGGGATGGGACCTTTAATAGCAAGCCGCAACAGGCAGGGGCCTATATATGGGTGATCGAATATGAAGACCCGCTGAGTAATAGGGCCATCATGGCCCGGGGAACCGTGGTGTTGGTCCGTTGAAAGATCGAATAATTTGCTTTCCGGTAAATACCGGCTATTATCCGGCGCTTTACTGACTATCCAGGACCAGGTATCTCCTTTTCCTGTTTTTCAACAGCTCCAGCACATCCTCCTTCGTACCCGTAAATGGTCCGGATGATTCGATTTTTAAGCTGGCCATGGCCGCGGCAAATTTCCCCGCTTCCTGTGGCCCTGCTCCTTTTATCCGCTGGTATAAATAGCCTGCCATATAAGTATCGCCGCATCCTGTGGCATCGACTACGGAAGTATTGGGGATATAGGCGGGGATATCGTACAAAGTACAATCCTTATAGATCACGGAGCCTTTGCTACCCAGGGTAATGATCACCTCCTTGACTCCCCATTCCGACAAGATCCTCGCACTCTCCCGGACATCTTCGGTCCCGGTCAGCACGAACATTTCAGATTCATTCGCCTTTAAAATATCCACATATCGAAGGGCCTCCTTTTTAGCAGGCCAGTCGATAGCGATTACATTCTTGTCTTTAACCTTCCGTAAGTATCCTTGCACGTCCAGGGATACCATCCCTCTTTCGGACAAGGTCCTGATCAGCTCCACGGGGATATCACCGGCTAACAGGGGACCCAAATGGAAGATCCTGGCATTCACATCCCGCAGCTGTTCGACCGTGAATGCATCCGCTTCCTGTAATACCCGTTGCGTGCGATGGTCCTGCTTCTCCGTATAGATATTTTCAAAGTAGACGGTATGGGCGCTGGGCAATGCCTGCACTTCGATTCCACTGGCGCGCAACGCCGAAACGATATACATTTCCCGCTGAGCCAACGAAGTGACCAAAGCATATTTCACATCCATATTGCCGATGGCATTGGAGAAATAAAAGGACGTCCCTCCCGCCATATGAACTATGGCCTTTGTAGTGACCACTTTGTCTAATGTGATATGCCCTACGCAACAAATGTCGTACATGTAAAATTGTTTTATAATCTCTTTTTTAATTGATAATCAAAGGTTTATCTCTCTCCATCCGGGCAAATACAAATATACCCAATAGATGCTTAAGAGGAACACCCGACCGGATTAAATTGTTTATAAACCCTTCCCCGAAAAAACCTTCCCGGAATCAACGATATTATAAATATAAGTGTTTCATCCCAACCTTTTAGAACATTATATGAGCGGGTGAATGGATCGCCTGACCCTGTATAACCGCGGGAAAATCCCGGAAAAATTCTTTGTATATTCGGGTAAATGGGCCTGTCGTCGCCCATCCCCCAATCGCNNAAAACAGGCTCATGAACCCCGGATAAAAAAAATACGGACATTTCCCCGTTTTCTTCCAAAAACAGGCCGGCAAGCCAAGATCCTGGCTTTCGGAAAATCCCGGTTTGAGCATTATATTCCCCTGTTACCAATAATAGTTCCTCATTCCGCTCATTTTACGGCAAAATCGAGAAACGCGAAGCCTGCCCGGGCAGTCATACATTTGGCATCATATTGTGTTATAGATAGGTTAAACAACCAATTATTTACTTTTTAAAAAAATCATTATGGGAAATCTGTTATACACCATCGCCGTGATCCTCGTCATCATTTGGGCAATCGGATTTTTTGGCTATCATGCTGGCGGTATCATACATATACTGCTAATCATTGCAGTCATAGCCATTTTGTTAAAGGTCATTCGCAGAGCTGATTGAATATAAAAATGAAATCCACAAAAAGAATATTGTCAAATAACAAAGAATCAGGCTTTTACGCCTGATTCTTTGTTATAAGCTGCTTATAGCCATCCCAGACCGGGCCCTGGCACGATCAATCCGGTTATTACCGTCAATCTCATTTTTTTCCACTGGTCCATACAGACACCGATCCGGCAGCTACATGAAATTCTCCCCACCCGTCTTCATTGACCGTCACTTCTGCGGGATGTTTTTGTAAATAATCCGTAAATACCTTTCCGGCGTGGCGCTTGCCTACTTCCATATTCTTAAAACCCTCCTCCTCACAATTCGATAACAATACCGCACAACCCCGTTCAGGATGTTCCTCATCGCCCTCTCTTGTCCATCCGATGTAATTGGAATGATCAAAATAATCCTTTTGAATACCATACGCAAATTGATTCCTGGCGACTAATAATTTATCCAGGTTCTCACAGGTTTCCAGGAATATCTCCTGGTAGCTCCCATCCTGTCCCTTGTCGACATAATGCGCCCCATACAGGTCCGGATAAAAAACGCAGGGATACCCTCCTTCCCGCAACAGGATCAGGGCATAGGCGAGCGGTTTAAACCATGCTTCGACGGGAGCTTCCAACGCCTGCAGCGGCTGCGTATCATGATTGTCCACCACGGTCACCGCCAGGTCCGGCCTTACTCCAACCAGGCTATCTTTAAAAATGGTCGTGAGATCGTAGTCCTTGCCTTGAGTGGACGCCGTGTGGAAATTTTGATGCAAGGAGGCATCGAACAGGGACATGCGGCCACCAGTGGCCTCGATATATTTCAACAGCAACGAAAGCTGACCCGGCGCCCAATATTCACCGACGACAAAAAGATCGGGTTTCACGCTTCTCATATGATCCAGCCATTCATTGTAGAACTTTGGTGAGATATGCTTCACCGCATCCAGGCGCACCCCATCGAAAGCCGTCTCCTTCCAATACCATTCCCCCCACCTTTTACATTCCTCCCTCACAGCCGGATTCCTGAATTCAATATCCGCGAACATGAGGTAATCATAATTGCCTTTTTCGTCGTCGATGACCTCATCCCAGCCCTCCCCGTATTCATTCATGATCCTGAAAATGGCCCTCTCTTTGGTATCATCCGCATAATCTATCCCGCTAAAACATTTATAGTCCCAGATAAATTGTGAATACTTCCCCTTGCGGCCCGGGAATAAAAATTTAGTATAGCCATCAATTTCGAAGGGCTCGGTAGTGAACTCATTTCTGTTTTCCGGATTGACCCGACGCACCTTGATCCTCTCCTTCTCGTCAGCTCCTCCCTTGTGATTCAGCACAATATCTGCATATACCTTGACGCCCTTCCCTTGTAATGCCTTTATTGTGTCCAGATATTCCTGCCGGGTCCCGAATTTGGTCCTTACCGACCCTTTCTGGTCGAACTCACCCAGGTCATAGAGATCGTATACATCATAGCCGTTTGTATTGCCCCCCGCCTTGCCCTTATACGCGGGAGGGAGCCAAACGGCATCGATCCCGGCGGCGGTCAATTCCTCCGCTTTCTCCCTTACATATTTCCATAAACTGCCATCTGCAGGATAATACCAATGAAAGAACTGCATCATCGTACCATTCGTCATAAAAATATTTTTGACGGATAAATAACAAGTTCCATTCCAATTTCACTCACCCTTTCATCCATTTTATTTACAATATAACATGGGAAAAATTCACCCCTTGCTTCAATTCCTTACTTTTAGGGAAATACATTTATATGTCTATCGTGGACCGGCTGATACAGGCGGATAAGAAATGTTTTATATTCATACAGACTCACCTTACCAATTCCCACCTGGATCCGGTCATGCTGCTCATCAGGGAACCCTGGACCTGGACCCCCTTATATGCATTTGTTCTCTACTGGATATTTAAAAATGATCGCGGGCGGGCCCTCTCTTTCCTCTTTTTGACCCTTATCACGGTGAGTATTACGGACTTTACCACCTCCGAGTGGTTAAAACCCTTCTTCGCAAGAGCAAGGCCCTGCTATAATCCGGATACCTTACCCTATCTGAGGGGGTTGATTTCCTGCGGGGGGCTGTTCTCCTTTCCCTCCAATCACGCCACCAATCATTTTGCAATGGCGGCTTTCTGGTTTGGGGCCATCCGGCATAGCACAGGAAAAAGATGGTGGTGGGTTTGGTTTTGGGCCTTGCTGGTCTGCGTAGCGCAGGTATATGTAGGCAAACACTTCCTCCTGGATATCCTAGCGGGCTCCCTGTATGGAACGGGTATCGGGACGGCAAGCGCTTGGCTTTTCAGGAAATGGCCCCTGCTGAAACCGAAAGTCTTCGCCTGGCTTGGATTGCGTAGACCGCAGGATTTTTATTTCCGCTCCAGGATATAGACGGGTGTCAACTCCTTTTCCCTGGTCGCGGGATTCAAAAAGAGCAGGTCCAGGGTCGATACGTGGAAATAGCCCCCCTTATATACGAGTTCGAGACCCGGATGTGTACCCAGGGAGTCCACCCCTTGCCGGTTGGTCAGGACATAGGAGCCGGGAGCAAGTCCGGAAGGGTCGTTTGTGTGCCGGTAGAGGTGATCCGTATAAAAATCCAGGGCCCATTCTTCATCCATTTTGTAAGGATACAAGCGCTCCGGTGAAATGTGCCGCTCCTTCATTTCCCGGGACAGTACCGAACTCAACTGGTAATCGAGCAGGGCCGGATAAACACCCAGGGCCAGGAAAAAATTGATGGCCACCATCGTATAGACCGTCAGCAGCAGCAAGCGGGGATAAGGGGTTTCCCGTTTAGTTCGCGTTCTTCGCGTTCTCCGGACAAGCAGCCAGACCCAACCACCGGCAGCAACTACTGCGGCTCCTCCAAGCACCCGGCTAATGGAAGAAAACGGCAGGAACAGCAGCAGCAGCAATGCCACCCACAAAAGGCCAAAAAGGACCACATGCATAAGGAACAGAGTCCGTTTGCCTTTCACCGGAGCTCCGAAAAAAAAGATCCTGTAAAAAGCCTTTGCACCGATAATGGCAGCCAGCGGAAAAACGACGAATATATAATGCGGTAATTGGTAATGGCTGAGGCCGAGTGCGCAGTAGGTTATGAGGAAACCGCCCGTACTGATCCCCTCTTCCTGCAAAGACAGTTTCCCCCTGTTCCGTACCCAATGTCGGATATCCTGCACCAGCCCAATGATAAAGAACAGGATCCAGGGAAGGAAACTCCAAAGCATATTCTGGAAAAGGAAAAAGAAAGAATCGTTTTCATGCCACTGGCTCTCCCCCGTCACCCGCCCGAAGCTCTGAGTCCAAAAAAAGAACCGCAGCCCTGACTGAACGGGCCGGCCATTTATCAGCTTGCCCGGATGCAGGTCATATTGTTCATATAATCCGATACACATGGGAATGAGCAGGACGGCGATCAGGAGCGCCATTGGAATATATTCCCAGCGGAAGAATTGCTTCCAGGACCGCTGCAACAGGAAATGCGACCCAAAACAAAATGCCGGCACCATTAACGCGATAGGTCCCTTCGTCATCATCCCCCCTGCGATCGCCACAGCGGCGCAGCATAAATGCCTCCATGATCGGTTACGATACCACGCAGCCATTTGCCACAGGGTTAAACTGACCCAGCCCATCAGCATCGTGTCCGTCCTTACATCATGGTTGATCAGGAATAAGGCCTGGCAACTGGCGAGTAGTACGGCACTTAATAAGGCAATTTCTTTACGATAAAATAACAATGCCAGCCTGTAGGTGCTGTAGATAGTTAGCAGGGCAAACAGAAAAGATGGCAGCCGGTAAGCTCCATCCGATACGCCGAATAATTTCATACTGAGGGCGCTCAGCCAGAATAGCATGGGCGGCTTGTCCAGGTAGTCTTTCCCCCGGTCGTATACCTGCAGGAAGTGGCCGCTGTGGAGCATCTCCCGGCTTATATTGGCGTACTGAACAGCATCGATTTCCATCAGGGGAATATGCCAGCCACAGAGAAATACAAGGACACAAGCCCCGATCATTGCAATAGCCGGCAGGACAAATCCGCGATCATTTGTTTGCATGGGGTCTCAAAATACGGAAAAGCCAGTATTTTTTATCGATAAGTAAATGTTACCGTTATCACCAGGTAAATATTATCGGCTGTAATTCACCTCAGTGCTATTCTGATAAGACAACCTGCAAAAGTTCAATATCATCGAGGTCGTCTTCAATTAAAAATATTTTCATCTTTAATATCTATTCTGCTAAGATAGAGATTAACCGGTTTAAAATGATCAATAATACGACAAACGAGAATGTGAATGGTTCATTAACAAATAACTATGTAGTCGGCATCGGTGCTTCGGCAGCGGATTAGAAGCGATTAATGAGGTTATTGACAATATGCCCGCCAATACGGGAGTCTCCTTCATCATCGTCCAATACCTTGCAGGTTTTGCAGATACCGAATATACACAATTCAGAACTTTTGACTTAAATTACCGACAAACTCAATCATTATTTGTAAACTCAACCGATGAAACGCTGTCTGGCATTATTATCCTTTTTTCTATACCTGTCGGTCTTCGGGCAGGAGACTCCTTTCACCCCCGTAGACCGTGAAAGAGTCCGGAAAGCCGTCACCGACAGCCTCGCCCCTACCTACTATCCGAAGCTCCTGGACCGGTTTAATGCCTTCGATACGAGCCTGACGCTGGATGAATACCGGATGTTATACTATGGCTATGTCTTCCAGGGCGCTTACTCGGCTTTTCCCGATGAAAAAAAGAAAGAGATCATCCAGGCTATCAACGACAAGGATTTCGAAAGATCTGCGGATATCAGCGATAGCCTATTGGACGAATGCCCCATCAGCCTGACCGGTAATTATTACAAGGGCCTTTCCCTTTTTTATGCCTACCCCGACAAAACCGATTATACCCTATACAGGAGCCGCTTCATACAACTGATCGCCGCGATTCTCTCCAGCGGGAACGGGCTGACCACCAAAACCGCTTTCAAAACCATTTTTGTTGCTGACGAATACCAGATCATCTATACCCACTTTAAAATAGAACAGTTTATCAGCCAGAGCCTGATCGGCCATTGTGATTTGCTGACTATTACGCCATCGGCCGCATGGCCGCACAAGGAGATTTATTTCGACACCTCGGAATCACTGAGAAAAGAAACGGAACTCTTTGGAAAATAAATGGCAGTATTGCAAAGCGTATTGAATAAAAGAAAGATCCAATGCGCCTGTTTGGGCGCCGTATTTAACCTGCCGATGAGCACCGTAACCATTATTGAAGATGGCTTAATGACAGGCATGAGCGCTATTGCACTATTAAAAATGACTATATCCCATAGTTTATGAGGAACATTTCTTTTTTGCCGGATAATTTTTCGACCCTTGCTTTTTTAACCTATACTTTTTTGTCCTCTTTTTTTTTGACCTTTGCTTTTTTGATTTTTTTTATGGAGGCATCGATGGCGCAGCAGCACCCCCTGAAGGATACTACTCACCCAATGAATAGGGCCATGGACAGCATGGACATGAATATGGATATGAGCGTGGATAGCAATATGGACATGGGGATGATGAAAAGCGCATACTCACTCAACCTTCCCATGAGCCGAAATGGCTCGGGCACCTCCTGGCTGCCGGATGCCACTACCATGCGTGGGTATAGGGTGCATTCGGGCGAATGGATGTTCATGTTTCACGGAGATATTTTTCCCAGGTATAATGCGCAGGATATTTTCCACCAGGGCAGCCGGGGAGCCTCGAAATGGGATACTCCGGATATGGTGATGGCCATGGGGCAGCGAAAAATCGGGGAAAAAGGATTGTTACATATCAACCTAATGATGTCGGCGGATGCATTGATCGCGGGCGGAAGCGGTTATCCCCTGCTTTTCCAGACGGGTGAATCCTGGAAGGGGAAACCCCTGGTAGACAGGC
>PLXD01000266.1 GCA_003151295.1 Chitinophagaceae bacterium
TCCCGGAAGTGAAATAGTAACTCGCTGAAATTAAGGCAATTACGGCAATAATACCGCCAATGGTCAACAGGCGCTTCGTTGTAAATCTCTTTTTTGGTATGACTCTGTCCACGATGAAATGTTTATATTACTGGTTATTAGTTTAAAAAAACCACCCCTGCTTAAAAAAACCGGGTGGGCTATTCTACTACTCACTTCTCACTTTGATAGGAGAACAAAAAACTTCTTACTATGCTATCAATCACATGCCAGAATGCAATAGTAATGATTTACAGTTTATTAGGTGATACCAGCTCGCGGAACAGTTCATTTTTGATACAAGGAGTGTCCGGTTTCGATACACTTGTATTTTCCGTAGTTTTGGTCTAAAAAATTAATTGTCATACGATTATATTTAAGGTATACTTGTAGCAGTGTTTTGTTACATAGATAAAAATCTTTTTATAACATGATACTTAAGAATGCTTCCATTTTAGCGATAGATGACGATCCGGATGTGCTGACTGCGGTCAGGTTACTGTTAAAAACGGAAGCGGCAGAAGTGGTGACGGAGAAAAATCCGGAAAATATGCGATCCCTCCTGGCTAAGCATCGTTTCGATATTGTCCTGCTGGATATGAATTTCAACAGCTCGATCAATACCGGCAATGAAGGATTGTTTTGGCTGCGGAAATTACGGGAATTCGGTTCCGATGCCGCCGTGATCATGATCACTGCTTACGGGGATATCGACTTGGCCGTGCGCTCACTGAAGGAGGGCGCTGCAGATTTTGTGGTAAAGCCCTGGCATAATGAAAGGTTGATCACCACGATTAAAGACGCCCTGAAAAGGAACGAGACCAAAAAAGGGAGTGCCAGTCATACCGCTGCCGATTCAATCATCGGTTCCGAGCTTATCGGTGAATCGGAAGTGATGGGGGATATCTTTTTCAAGGTGGAAAAAATCGCCCCTACCGACGCGAATATCCTGATCCTTGGCGAGAATGGGACAGGCAAGGACCTGATTGCGAAAGCCATTCACCAACATTCCTTACGTGCCGACAAGCCATTTGTAAAAGTGGATGTGGGCGCTTTAACGGAATCCCTGTTCGAAAGCGAATTATTCGGACATAAGAAAGGCGCTTTTACCGATGCGCGGGAGGACCGGACGGGCCGTTTTGAGGCTGCCGAGGGAGGGACGCTCTTCCTCGATGAGATCGGCAATATTTCCTTGCACCAGCAGGCAAAATTGCTGACAGTGCTGCAGAACCGGCAGGTGACCAGGCTGGGAACCAACCAGGCCATCCCTATTAATATCAGGCTTATCTGCGCCACCAACCTGCCGTTGACCGAACTGGCCAATGAGAACCGGTTTCGCAAGGACCTGGTCTACCGGATCAATACGGTGGAGATCACGGTGCCGCCCCTTCGCAAACGGGAAGAGGATATTATCCTGCTGGCCCGGCATTTTGCACGGATCTACACGAATAAGTACATGAAGCCGTCCCATGACTTTGATACCAAATCCCTTGAAAAGCTGAGGTCTTATCATTACCCGGGGAATGTGCGTGAATTGCAATATACCATCGAAAGGGCGGTGATCATGGCCGACAGCGATGTGCTGCAGGCAAAAGACCTGATCTTCTCGCCGATAGAATCGCCGGGCAGTCTTCCGGACGAACCACAGGAGCTCAAATTGAGTACGATAGAGAAAAATGCCATTCTCAAAGTGATCGAGAAACATAATGGAAATATTTCCAAGGCCGCCAAGGAGCTGGGATTGACACGGACAGCCCTATACCGCCGCCTGAGTAAGTATGATATTTGAGTAAGTATGAACTATTTAAACACGGCCAGTGATATTTAAACGCTATCAGGAAAGGATCCTCGTCAGGGTTTTACTGCTCTTCATAACGCTCTCCTGCGCCTCGTTCCTGCTGGTCAAGGGACAATTTCAATATTTGGCGATCGTCGTACCGGTCATCCTGGGTCAACTGGCGGACTTCTATAATTTTCACCGGAAGGCCCAACAAGAGGTAGAGCAGTTTGTGGAGTCCATTCATTACCGTGATTTTTCGCGTCATTTCGAAGTGAAGGCGGCGCCGCTGGAATTACGGGGACTGCGCCAGGGATTTAACGAGATCAATTCCACCTTCAAGCTGATCAGCCGGGAGAAGGAGACCCAGTATCAATACCTGCAGAAGATACTGGAGCTGGTGAATACGGGGATCCTGTCCTATGAGCATAAGAGCGGCGATATTGGTTGGATGAACGAGTCTTTTAAGAGGATGCTGGGTATACCCTATCTCAAGACTATTCATTCGCTGGAACGAAGGGACGCCGTCTTATACCATGAATTGCTGGAGCTGCGTCCCGGGGAGAACAAGATCGTATCCATAAACAGGGATAGTAATGTATTAAAGACCCTGGTGGCAGCAACGGCCTTCCAGACAGACGGGAAGGTATACAAGCTGATCGCCTTCCAGGATGTGGATGAGGCGCTCGATGAAACGGAGTCCAAGGCATGGCAGAAACTGCTCAGTGTCATGACGCATGAGATCATGAATTCGATAGCCCCTATTTCTTCCCTGGCGGAGACCATGTTGCATCGCCTGCACACGACCTTCAGCCATCTGAGGGGCGAGTCGTCCTCTTCCATCGATGACCTGGAGCTGGGCATTCAAACGATCAAACGTCGCAGCGAGGGTTTGTTGAAATTTGCGGAGACTTATCGTAACCTGAATAAGATCACCACGCCCAACCTCAAAAAAATATATGCCCGCGACTTATTCGAGACCCTGCATCACCTCATGCAGCCTACCCTCGAGCAAAAGAATATCGACATGGAGATCATCCTGAAAGATCCCGACCTTACGNNGATCGAGCAGGTGCTGATCAACCTGGTGGTCAATGCCATCGAAGCGGTAAAGGACAGGCCCGATCCGCGGATCGTTTTATCGGCTTTTCTTAGTTCCGGTAACAAGGTGGTGATTAAAGTATCCGATAACGGGGCCGGTATGTCACCGGAAGTAATGGATAATATTTTCGTTCCCTTTTTCAGCACCAAGAAGAGCGGCAGCGGAATTGGGCTGAGCCTTTGCAAACAGATCATGCTCCTGCATAAGGGCAATGTCCAGGCTCATTCGGTCGAAGGGGAGGGGAGTTCGTTCCTTCTTCATTTCTAGTTTCATTTATCGAGTATCCCGGACTTCTTCTTGTCCTGGTTATTCAAGAACTCCAGCAGCGAGGAATGGTTGTTCACAAAATGGTTCTGCAGGTTCTTGTATTGCAGGATCAATCTTCATGGGGCGATTAAATTGGGATAAAGGACAATAATATTTGATTTATCTTCATTGATTAAATCAAATAAATGTCCCATCCACCCCGTCAGCAAGCCCGACCTGAGAATCATCCGGGAAGCCCTTCTCATTTATCGAGGACCCTGGGGCCGGTCATGTTATGGGGTTTGGGGGTAGGGTATGTGATCTCGGGTATGTATTTCGGCTGGAACCTGGGTTTGGCGAAGGGTGGCACTTTGGGATTGGCGATTGCCACGGGTGTCATCATTATCATGTATGTCACTTTTACTTTTTCGTATACGGAGCTGGCCTGTGCCATTCCAAANNGAATATTTATGGAGTGAAGGCGGCAGCGACCTTTGAACTGATTGTGACGGTGCTGGCGGTATTTGAGTTACTCCTGTTTACGGGCATTACCCTTCCTCATTTTAAGATGGAGCATCTGCAGGAGAACGCTTTTCCTTTCGGATGGAAAGGGGTTTGGGCCTCCATACCCTTTGCGATCTGGTTCTTCCTGGGCCTGGAGGGGGTTGCCAATGTGGCGGAGGAAACCATCAACCCGCAGCGGAATGTGCTGCTGGGCTTCGGGTCTGCCCTGGCAACCCTGGTATTGCTCTGCGTGCTGGTATTCATCTCTTCCATCGGGGTTGGCGGCTGGGAAGCCATCGTTTACCCTTCACCGGGAGCACCCCCTTCGGATTCACCTTTGCCGCTGGCGCTGGCGAAGATAGCGGGACCGGGAACCCTGGTCTATCATTTGCTGATCACCATCGGACTGATGGGGCTGGTCGCTTCCTTCCATGGCATTATTCTCGCAGCCAGCAGGGCCACCTACGAATTCGGGCGGGTGGGCTATATCCCCCGTGTTTTCGGCAAGATCCATAACCGTTTCAAGACGCCGGCTAACGCGCTGCTGGCCAATATGGTGATCGGCATCATCGCCCTGCTGACCGGTAAGACCGACGATATTATCACCATATCCGTTTTCGGTGCAATCACCCTGTATATTTTTTCGATGATCACGGTGATGGCGCTCCGGAAGAAAGAGCCGGGGCTTACAAGGCCTTTCCGGGTACCGTTCTATCCCTGGTTCCCGGTGCTGGCGCTGATCATAGCGGCCATTTCCCTGATCGCAATGGTCACCCTGAATATAAAATTGGCCCTGATTTATTTTTCGATACTTGCCCTGTCTTATATTTGGTTTCATTTTTTCGTTAAACGAACTCCTGATGCAGAACAAACAAACTATTCCTGAGCTTTTACAACAATTGATAGAACAGGAGACCGGGAAAGTCAAATTGGCCATTACCGACATTGACGGCGTCCTGCGTGGCAAGGTCATCAGCTTCGATAAGTTCAGGTCTGTCGTGGAGAAGGGCTTTGGTTTTTGTGATGTGGTATTCGGCTGGGATGCCGCGGACCAGGCTTATGATAATGCGAAAATCACCGGTTGGCATACCGGCTATCCCGATGTCCAGGCCGTAGTGGATATAAATACCTACCGGCAGATACCCTGGGAGAAGGATCTCCCCTTTTTCCTGGCCGATTTCAGGGACAGCGGGCATGGGGATTTGCCGATCTGTCCGCGCGGGCTGTTGAAAAAGATCATCGGGCAGGCTTCGGAGGCGGGCTATCTTCCCTTCTTCTCGCAGGAGTTCGAGTGGTTCAATTTCGTGAATAATGCGGACGAGCTCTACCAAAACTCTTTTCGTGGGTTGAAGCCCATCACCAATGGCATGTTCGGGTATTCGGTGTTACGTGCTTCCCAGGGCAGCGCTTTCTTTCATGATCTTTTCGACCTGCTGACAAAATTCGGGGTCCCGTTGGAAGGGATTCACACGGAGACGGGTCCCGGGGTCTATGAAGCGGCCATCTTATATTCAGAGACCCTTGAAGCGGCCGACCGGGCCGTACTGTTCAAGGCCGGCGTCAAGGAGATCGCCCATCGCCATGGGATCATCGCCAGTTTTATGGCCAAATTCAACGAGAACCTGCCGGGTTGCAGCGGACATGTGCATCAGAGCCTCTGGTCGGCGGATGGGAAACGAAATTTATTCTACGATAAGAAGACGAAGACGGGGCTGAGCAGCCTCATGGAAAGTTATATCGCCGGGCAGCTTTTCTGCCTGCCTTATATCCTGCCGATGTTTGCGCCTACGGTCAACAGCTATAAGCGTCTCGTGGAGGGTGCGTGGGCGCCGACTACCCTGACCTGGGCTATTGACAACCGGACTACGGCTTTGCGGGCTCTTCCGGGAGGGGCTGGTTCTACCCGGCTGGAAACGAGGGTGGTGGGGTCGGACTCCAATCCTTACCTGGCAATGGCCGGCTGCCTTGCCAGCGGTCTGTATGGCATCAAAAACAAATTGAAGCTGGATATCCAGGCAACCGTTGGCAGCGGCTATGCGAACAAGGCGAATGGGACTCTGCCGAAAAACCTTTGGGAATCGACCCAGGCGATGAAGGAATCTGTTGTGGCGAAGGAACTCTTCGGCCCCGGTTTTGTGGAGCATTTCACGGGGACCCGGGAATGGGAATGGAGGCAGTTCTCGAAAGTGGTCACCGACTGGGAGTTGAAACGTTACCTGGAGATCATATAACCACATGCCCTATTTAAACAATATGAGAACAATAAGTAAACAATAAAACGTAAACGAGAAAAGAAAAGAAGAATATGACAGATTTCAATACCATCAGGCAATACAATTTTCCAACGATCATCCGTTTCGGGGCAGGCGCCATTAAGGAGCTTCCCGCCCACCTGGCTTCGGCCGGCCTCAACAGGCCCCTGATCGTTACGGATCCCGTAGTGGCACAACTGGATTTTTTGAAAGAGATAAAGAGCAGCTTGGCGGCCGCCGGTATTTCCGTAGCCGTCTTTTCCGATATTCATAAGAACCCGGTGAAGTCCGACGTGTTGAAGGGAGGCGAAGTATTCAAATCCACTGACAGGGATAGTATCATCGGTATTGGCGGCGGCGCGGCTATGGATGTGGCGCGGGCTATCGTACTGCGTATCCATCACCATCGCGATCTGTTCGACTATGATGACCTGATCGGCGGCGATAAATATGTGACGGAAGAAGTTCCTTATTTCATCACGGTTCCTACGACCAGCGGTACCGGCAGCGAAGTAGGCCGCAGTGCGATCATATCGGAAGACGATACCCATCGGAAGAGGATCCTGTTCTCCCCGAAATTGCTGGCTAAGATCGTATTTGCCGATCCCCTGCTAACGATGGACCTGCCGGCCTTCGTGACGGCGGCCACGGGCATGGACGCACTCACGCATAATTTGGAAGCCTATGTGGCCAAAGGGTTTCACCCTATGTGCGACGGAATTGCCCTGGAGGGAATCACGCTCATCAACCAGTCTATCGTCGGGGCGGTGAACAAGCCGGACCTGGCATCCCGGAGTAAGATGATGATCGCTTCGCTGATGGGGGCGGTGGCCTTTCAG
>PLXD01000064.1 GCA_003151295.1 Chitinophagaceae bacterium
TCGATACGGCCGTCGATATCGCGAAGGAGAGTGCAGATATTATCTTATTGGAAAAGGATCTCATGGTCTTGCGGAAAGGGGTCATTTATGGCAGAAGGACGTTCGGAAATATTGTTAAGTACATTAAAATGACAGCCAGCAGTAATTTTGGGAATATGTTTAGCATGCTTGGAGCCAGTGCTATTTTTCCTTTTCTGCCCATGCTGCCGGTGCAAATCCTCGTTCAAAACCTCCTGTATGATATCTCCCAAATATCCATTCCCTGGGATCGGATGGATGCAGATTATATAGAAAAACCGCGCAAATGGGAAGCAGGTGGAATTGCCCGTTTTATGATCTTCATCGGGCCTATCAGCTCCATTTTCGACTATGCCACTTTCTTTGTTATGTATCGGGTCTTTAAGGCCAACTCACCGGAACATCAGAGTTTGTTCCAATCCGGATGGTTTATTGAAGGCTTGCTTTCCCAGACATTGATTGTGCATATGATCCGCACAAAGCGAATACCTTTTATCCAGAGTTGGGCCACCGCCCCTGTATTGGCTTTGACCACAGCGATCATGGCGATCGGCATTTACATTCCCTTTTCTCCATTTGCGGGAGGCCTGAAATTGCAGCCGCTGCCTACAGCTTATTTCCCCTGGCTGATCGGAATTTTGCTGGTTTACTGTATGCTGACCCAATTCGTGAAAGTCTGGTTCATCAGGAAATTTCATCAATGGTTATAAATTAATAGCGAAAGTCTTATATACTTCGAACCACAAGGTTATAACCATTGCCACCGCCAGGCACAGCACATAGTGGGCCGTCCCCAAAAGGGTCAGTTCAAACGTCCCGCGCACAAAAGGGATAAATGCGATACAGGCCAGGAAGAAGATCGAGGCCATTATCATATAGCGGGTGAGCTTATTTTCATAACGTATGGTCTTGAAAAGGTTTTCCTCAAAGGAGCGATTGACGAAAGTCAGAAAGATATTGCTAACGATCAACGTAATGAACACCATGGTCCGAACATAGGAAAGAGAATACCCATTTTCCATAAAATAGTAATAGAGCCCAAGAATGCCCAAAGCGATGATCGACCCTTGCAGAAGACTGGTCAGCAGCTCTTTCCCCGTAAATATGGCACTCGACCGGGCACGGGGAGCTTTTTGCATCATACCGGCCTCTACCGGTTCGTTCTCGAAAAAGACAGAGCAGGTAGGTCCCATGATCAATTCCAGGAAAATGACATGGATAGGCGTAAAAATATTAGGAAACTTCCAGTTAAGCAATAATGGAACAGACGCCGTTAGGATGATCGGCACATGAATAGAAACGATATAGCGCACCGCCTTCTTTAAGTTATGATAGATCTTTCTCCCCTGGCTTATCGCTTCCGTAACTTTTCCCAAATCGTCATCCGTCAGGATCAGAGAAGCCGCCTCTCTGGCAATTTCCGTTCCCTTCCCGCCCATGGCTATGCCTATATGTGCGGACCTCAATGCCGGACCATCGTTGACGCCATCCCCCATCATGGCGACAATTTCTCCATTTGCCTTCAATGCCTCGANNCAATTTTAGTTTGGCCTCAGGAAACATCCGGGCAAAAATGCTGCTCTCGCCAGCCGTTTTTTGCAGTTCACCCCCAGGCATTTGCATCACCTCTTCACCGGACATTACCCTCCCTGTAAGTTTCATTCTCACCTGAGTGGCGATATTCACTGCGGTCTCTTTGAAATCCCCCGTGACCAATTTTATCTTTATGCCTGCCTGAAGCCATTTATCAAACTCATCCTTTACCCCCATTTTCGGCGGGTCGTATAAAGCCAAAAGGCCTTTGAATTGCCAGTTAAAATCGCTCTGTTCCGAAGGATAATCAGTACCTCGGTAACGGGCAGCACAAATCCCCAAAACACGGAACCCTTTAGATGCCATCTGCGTAATGATTGAATGAATCTTGCTTGTTGCTGCTGGGTCAAGGTGGCAAATATTCAGGATGCGTTCCGGGGCTCCTTTACCCGCAATGATCTTTCCCCCTTCTCCTTCATAAACATGCGTCATCATAGGCGGCTGACCCCCTAAAGGATATTCATGCACCATTGTGGGCAGGTCAGCAGCAGCATCCGAATACCGATCATACATCTCTACAATTGCCTTTTCCATCGCATCAAATGGCTTTTCTTCGCTCGCAAGCCTGGCATAAAATAACACCTCCTGGCTTTCGAAATGACTGCCTTTCTTTACCTCTTCCAGCAAGTCCTGTTCAAAATGGTAAACACTTTTGACTTCCATGCTATTCTCCGTAATCGTTCCGGTCTTATCCAGGCAGATTACACTGACCGCTCCCAGATTCTCAATGGTGAGCGGCTGCCGGGTAATAATCCCCAGCTTGGCCATGTGGAAGGCGCCCAAGGCCATAAAAGATGAAAAAGCGACAGGGATTTCCTCAGGAATGATGGCCATGGCGAGTGTAAGACCCAGCAATAAACTTTGAATCAGCTCCTGTGTATGTAAATAATTGACCAGCCATATGAGGCAAAAAATAATAATGCCTATAATGGCCATGACTTTTACAAAATGTCCGATCTGTTTTTGCAACTGCGTTTTGGAGACAGCTATCGTAGAAAGGGATTTTCCCAATTTCCCCAGCACCGTAAGATTGCCAATGGCGGTGACCTTTGCGTAACATTTACACGAATTGACCGTAGTGCCCTGGAAAAGTTGGTTATGTTCCCCCGACGCATTTTTATCCACGGGCATGGATTCCCCGGTTATCACGGATTCGTTGATATTAAGGTCATTGGCCTGTAAGATGATAGCATCAGCCGGAATAAAATTCCCTTCTTCGACCACCATCACGTCTCCCGGAACGAGGTCCCTTGAAAAGATGATTTGTTCTTTCCCGTCCCTTACCACCGCCACCTTTGGCTGGGTATATTGTTGTAAGGCGGCCAGCGCATTGGAACTTTTTATTTCCTGGTAAAAAGATATGGCGCCCACAAAGCCCATGGCCGTCAGCATCAACAAGCCCTCTTTTATCTCACCCAATATAAAATAAAGCAGGCAGGCGATCAGCAGCATGACAAACATGGGTTCTTTTACAATATCCCATGCCATATGGAGACCCCCTCCTTTTTAAGCTGCCGAAAATTCATTCTTACCATACTTTTCCCCCAGGAGAACGATCTCTTCCTGTTTCAGCCCTTTACGGTTTAGATCTATGGATAATGCTTGCATACCGGTTGGTTTCGTTNNTTTAAAGAAGGGGCATATTCCATACAAAAATAGGCTACCGGCATTTTGTATTCCGCAAAAGGTTTATATTTTAATCCCCAAACCTTAAACAAAACAATAGCCTCTCTTGTATTAAGGAGATGAATTCGTTCACCATCAGGGACCTGGAAAATCTTTCCGGTATTAAGGCTCATACGATACGCATCTGGGAACAGCGTTATAATTTCCTCAGACCTAACCGAACCGGGACTAATATCCGGTATTACTGCAACGAGGAGTTAAAGACAGTGCTGAATATCTCATTATTGAATAGATATGGGTATAAGATCTCCCATATCGATAAGATGAGTGAAGGCGAACTGGCGAATCATATTGTAACGCTGACGGCCGCAGAAGCTCGTCAGGAAAGAGCGGTCAACGAGCTCATTTATCATATGATCGACCTGGACATCGAACGCTTTGAGGATGCCCTCGATGATTACATAAAATTATGCGGGATCGATAAATCGATCCAACAACTCATTTTCCCCTTTTTGAACCGGATCGGCATCCTCTGGCAGACCAACCATATCCATCCTGCCCAGGAACACCTGGTAACCAATATAATACGACAAAAATTAATTATCGGCATCGAAGGGGCCGTCACGCCTGTTCAACTCAAAAAGACCGTCCTTCTCTTCCTGCCTGAAGGCGAATATCACGAATTGGGTCTTCTTTATGTGTATTACCTGTTGAAGAACCGGGGCGCAAAACCAATATACCTCGGCGCCAACATTCCTATTACGGACGTTGAATTCGTCGCTAAACTGAAAACCCCCGACTTTCTCTATACCCATCTGACCTGCATTGGCGGCAGCTTCAACTTCGAAAAATACCTCGCCCAGGTCCACCAACAGATACCCGCCATTCCCTTTGTCATATCAGGCCAGATCACCCGGAACTCCACCCATAAGATCCCCCCTACCATCCATTTAAAACGCTCCCTGCCCGAAGTACTGGAATATATCGCCGGGCTTTAATTCGCGCTCTAATTCGCGTTTTTCATTCGCGTTCTGCATTTATCCCCCTTTTTCTTCATTTTTTCCGTCCGAAAGAACGGATTTTCCGTTTATCACAAGTGCCCGATTCTCCTTGGCATCATTTTTTAACTTTATTGTTAGAATGGTTTTTTTGTCGGGACCCGATTTGTGTTTAAATTTGGGTAGTCAGTTATTAAACAATTTAGTATGTCTGCAGTAGAATTCGATCAATTACTGGTTAACAATGCGGAGTTTTTAAAACCCTTCGCCATTACCCTCACCCGGGATTCAGAGGCCGCTAAAGATCTCTTCCAGGAGACCTTATTCCGTGCTTTGGCCAATAAGGATAAATATAATGTAGGTACCAATATAAAGGCGTGGCTTTACACCATTATGAGGAATATCTTCATTAATAATTATCGCAGGAAAGCCAAGCAGAACACCATATTCGACAGTTCGCCGAATGATTTTCTGCTCAATTACAACCAGGCGGTCATCCCCGATACGGCGGAAGGCAACCTGCGCGTAAAAGATATCCAGGGCGCCATCCACAATCTGCCGGAAATTTTCCGGAATCCCTTCCTGTTGTATTTTGACGGGTTCAAGTATCACGAGATCGCGAAGATGCTGCGGGAGCCGTTGGGAACTATTAAGAGCAGGATCCATTTCGCCCGTAAACTATTGAAGGGCCAGATTCAGCGGTATTGATCAATGGCTTCTAAAGGATTAGGTGTAGGAAAGTGAGCGCCGACGGCCATAACTGGTCCATGGCGGGGTACGCCACCGATTTCACGGAAAAGACCTGGCCCAGCAATTANNATGATCTGTATATTTACGGGAGTGCCGATTAAAATTAATCTGACGGTCAACATGCAGCAGGAAGTAATTTTAGTGAACGAAAGGGATGAGCAGGTAGGGATTTTAGAAAAAATGGAAGCTCACCGGAAAGCACTTCTCCATAGGGCTTTCAGCGTTTTTATTTTTAATTCGAAAGGAGATATGCTGTTGCAAAGGCGGTCAGGGGCAAAATATCATAGTCCGGGCCTTTGGACAAATGCCTGTTGCNNAAAAAGATTTTCGATTTCACCTACCGGTCGGAATTTGAGAACGGGCTGACGGAATATGAATTCGATCACGTTTACGTAGGGAATTACGACCGGGAGATCGACCCCAATCCGGAAGAAGTAGAGGGGTATGATTACCGGAGCCTCCCTGAGATCCAGACAGACCTGGTAGCCAATCCCGGGAAATATACCACCTGGTTTCACCTGGCTTTTCCATTGGTAAAAAAATGGGCCGATGGCCTTTAAATCGATGCAAACGCTTTTTTATATCGGACAGGATCTTCGGATCATTCATGGGCATGTATAAATGGGCATATATAATACCTACGGACACAAGCAACTATATGATACAAAAGGATTGTATACCAGGAGTTTAGCGTTCCGGAACAGGGCTTATCAGGTTATTCACATCTATGTGTAGAATATTTTTCGCTTTCTTTGATTTTCTACTGAACTTCATTGATTATTTGACTTTCTTTGCTACGCATAATTCATCCTCCTCTGGAAGCCGCGTTATCCCGAAAATATTCTATCGACAGCCTCAATACCTTTCGTTTAACGCACCGTTATATTTAACGGGCAGGCCACCATAAAAAAGAAATCTATGCATCAAAATTTACCCAAGCCCTATAGTTCGAAGCTATTTCAGATTGCCGCCGGACTATTCCTGATCCCTCTTCTTCTTTTATCAATTGCTATCTGGCAGCGCCCTTCTGCAGCGCATAGACCCTCCGCTCCGGGGAATGTACAAAAAATCAAGCTGGCCGCGATTTTTACCCGTGGGATCTCTTTGAAGAACGGGACCTCCTCTATTAAAAAAGCCGCTCGTCCTGCCGTTTCCCAGGATATCAGCGAAATCAAACAAGGCGACTGGTTCAGCAACGTAAAAAAGGAGATAGAGAAAAGATTTTATAATATCAATGGCAGTAAGCAGCCCGACAGCTATAACGGCGCCAACATCGCGCAGGGACTGAAGGCTGATTTTACGGCCCGTTCCTTCTCATTAAGTCCCCTGGCGAAGACTCCGGAAGTTGCGGAAACCAGGAAGGACCCAAAAAACCGGCAAGACCGGGACCCCTCCGGTAAGCGGGTTGCCAATGACTGGCAACTCACCCTGCAGTTCGATGGATTGTACGCCGATGGAAGGCTTACGGATGTCAATGAGGGCACGACCGTGGTCACCCAAAACAATAATGATATAGAATATGGTTATGGGAACCGTTTCGCCATTCAATATCACAATGACAATACCGGCGTGAGGCAGAACTTCATCGTAAAGAAGGCTCCCGCTGCAAACACCCGTCACCTGTCCGTCGCTTTGGAGGCGCAGGGAGATTGGGTGGTCAACAGCGTGCATGACCGGGAATTGCAATTCGCCCGCCATAACGCTCATGGCGGATTGGATAGAAAGATCATCTATAAGGACCTGAAAGCATGGGATGCGAAGGGCGCCCCCCTGCTTGCCAAAATGGAAACAGGCCGCGACGGAAAATTCTCGATCGAGGTCAATGCGGAAAATGCCGTCTATCCCGTGACGATAGATCCTTTAAGTACGACGGCCGACAATACTTATGCCGGATCCGGTGCGAATAGTTTCCTGGGCATCAGCGTGGCCAGTGCCGGCGATGTGAATGGCGACGGCTTTAGTGATGTGATCATCGGTGCGTCCGGGAACGATTTCAATCAAACGGCTCCCTATACAATCGGCCAGGCCTATCTCTACCTGGGAAGCGCCACCGGGCTTTCTTCCACACCCGCCGCCATCTTGACAGATAATATATCGGGAGATAAATACGGGTTCAGCGTAGCCTCCGCGGGCGATGTGAACGGGGATGGGTTCAGTGATGTGATCGTAGGGGCCGACCTGTATGCGGGGGGAGGCACCAAACAAGGCGTAGCCTATATCTACCTGGGGGGCGATCCGACGACCGGGGTGACCACGACACCGGCCACCTCCCTGTACGGCTCGACCTCCGACAACAACTATTTCGGGTATAGCGTAGCCAGTGCCGGCGATGTGAACGGGGATGGGTATAGCGATGTGATTATCGGCGCCTGGGGATTTAATAGCAGCCAGGGCCAGGCTTATGTATACCTGGGAAGTTCCGGGGGCATCACGCTAACGGGTGCGACCACGATGACGATCGTGCAACCCAATTATCGGTTCGGGTATAGTGTAGCCGGGATCGGCGATATGAACGGAGACGGATATGGCGATGTGATCGTGGGATCCCCCGGCGCAAATTCTTTAGCAGGCCTCGCCCAGGTTTATACAGGCAGTTCATCGGGGGTGATGAGTCCCATTTCGGTCACCTATAACGGGACAGCCAGTAGTACGGATGTGTTGGGTACCAGTGTGGCCGGTGCGGGCGATGTGAATGGGGACGGCTATGCCGAT
>PLXD01000091.1 GCA_003151295.1 Chitinophagaceae bacterium
CTCCTGGTCGTATAAGCGATGCAGGTTTTCAGCGATCGCTTTCGCCTGCCGTTTCCAACGATTGATCACTTCATTCCCGATATACCCCTGAAACACGCGGACCGCTCGCCTCAAACCGAAATGATGGAGCATACTGCTCATCAGTACGAATCCCGTGATCGCTTCCGGATCATGAAATCCAAAATCCACCCCCGGATGCTGGGGATCTACATAAGCCAGCCCGCAGGAAAAAGGCACGATCTCCATACTGCGCTGATAGATCCTCGCCCAATCCCCCTTGCGCGGGATAACAGCTCCCCATTTTTCCAAATGGTCGATCAGCCTGATCCAGGCAGCCGGTAAATGCAATGGCATATGCTGCGCATGTGGGCTGTTGAGATTGCCCGGTTGCATGACAGGCATCCCGTCGGCTTCCACACGGTCTGGGAAACAAGGCAAATCCACGATGCTGTCCGTTAGAAACCGGGCAATCGCCGTAAGCTCCTCCTTCTTGTATATATGGGGCTGTACAATCATGGGATAAAGAAAATCATCGGGCCATATTCCCCGGTAGGTAGCGCTCACAGACGGAGAATGCAATATAAGTTTATCGCCGAAGATTATTTTAGACCGTTCCAGTGATGTAACCAGGCTTCCCCTGAGTCGCTCCATCAATCTTCGAAAGATCTCCCGATCGCTCTTCCCTGCCGCCGATCCGCGTTTGGATCCGGCAAGCGCGCCAATGGGCGGAATGCTCAATATCGCCCCTGCCTTTCCTGAAAGAGCCAGGAATTTCCTCCTGCTCATTTCCATTTTTTTCGGTNNATTCTATTTTTTACTCCCCCGCTGTGTTTAGTTCATTCTATGTGTTGGCCTGGGATAATCGGGTTTAAAACCCGACCATCGGCCTTCTGTGATCCTGCAACCTTTCAAAAGCTCTGATTCCAGGATGGAATCTTCTACAATTCTCTTCAGAAACCCGGGATGCGTCTGCACCCTTGCGTTAATCAGGACAACGACCCTATCTGAATCGGCATCATTGGAATTGAGCTTATACTCCCCCCTCTCAACCGAAGTAAAACTTATTTTTTTCTGTCGGTAGCCGTCACTTAGCAGAAATTTCAAATGGCCAATAGGATAGCCTTGTTCGAGTACCTGGGCATAGATCCTGTTGATGAGGGCGACGCCTGTTTTAACAGCGCTTTTATCGGTGGTATCAATACCGATCTCCCCCTCCAGCCAGGCCAGTTCGGCTTCTCCTTCGCTATACCTGTCATAGTCGATCTGAAGAGGCGATCTGGTGGAAAGGCCCCGCTCATAACTGAAGAGGATGTTTACCCAGTGTTGAATATATTCTTCTGATAAAGCGTTCAAATACACGATTGTCTTGCCTTCATAGGCTTCTTCTATTAATTTTTTTACCCGTTTCAATTCCTTACCGCTCAGCAGGTCTATTTTATTTACTACCAATATATCCGCCTCTTCCAATTGCTTTTCAAAAATATAATATACGTTATCATTAAAAATGTGTCCGGCTTTCTGAAGATGAAGACATAAAAGCCGCACATCGGCAAAGACAGAAAGCACCACTTCAAAATTCCTGTCATTAAAATGCAATAAGGGGCGTATTACTGTCGCCACCAGATCGGTGCAGCTACCGACGGATTCGGCAAAAACAGCATCGGGTCGCATTTCAGCATCCAAAGAACGAATGCTTTTATCCAGGTCCTGGTAATTGCAACAAAAGCAGCCTTCGGTGACTTCCTTAACGGCAATATTCTCCAGGCGCAGGAACCGGGTATCTACCAATTGATCTCCTTGGTCGTTGGTCACTACGCCTGCTTCCCTGCCGGCCTTCTGAAGACAGCTTACCGCCTGGCGGATAGCGGTGGTCTTACCACTGCCCAAAAAACCTCCCACCAAAAATACTTTCATTGAAAAAATTTTAATTTCCAATTTTCACCAACACCCGTTTATTTTGTGTCACGAGGATATTATCCGGCAATCCGATCTCACAATAGGCGCCTTTTTGCACGATGGTACAGGGTAACTTCCTTTTATTCAATAATACGCTTACAGATCGGGCTTTAAAATTTTCATCCAGTTCGACCGTTATTTTTTTTAGCTTTAGTCTCCCGTGAAGCACTTTTAGCTGGGCTGAAAACCCATCATGGCTTTTTTGTTGTGCGTAAGAGCCCCATCCTTCCGCCGCCGTGAAAGGCGCTTTAAAATTTCCGGCGGAGAGTTTCGGAGCAAACCCTATATATCCTTTAGGGCCATGGTAAGTAAAGCCGCTCGCACTGATAAATGTCCCAAAGCTGGCCATTGCCCTTCCATAGTGATCGCTGCATTCTATCTCATTGAAAGGATTGCGCTTATAGGCATGGTACCGGTCATGGATACTCTTCGTCAACACCAGGGCTTCTTCCGTCATACCCTCGGCCATCATATGAGCGGCTACCTGGTGCTCGAACCCGCTCATACATTCGCTGAAATACCCCAGCTGCCAGGCTTTAGCGTCCTCTCCGTAAGGCTGTTCGTCATGCCGGGGATTCGTATTCATGACCATGCCTCCATCGCCCGCAAGCGCGTAAAATCTTCCGCCGGGATGTTCCTTGATATAAGGACCCACATCCGGCATATAATTATATTTCCACAGCGCGCGTAAGGCGCTCATCGTTTTCTCTTTGTCGAGTATCCTTCCCAGTCCGACCTGCCAGGCCCAGGACTGTCCGTAGACCTGGTCGATATGACAGGTATTATAGGAGCCGATCTCCTTCTTGCCCTCGACAGGATCCTGACGGTGGATAAAATATTCCCCGTTGAAAAGATATTGCTCCATATTTTTTCTTCCCTTTTCAACATATTCCCGGCAAACTCCGGCAAATGCTTCGTCCTTCACTTCCAGTGCCATCTCCTCACCCGCCCGGGCAGCCGCAATGCATAATCCCACGATCCAGGAGATTTCTCCTTTCCAAACGGCATCCAGCGTGTTCTCCAGCGGAGTGTCTTCCATACCGTCCTTATTCCTGTCCTGGTTCAGCAGGAATTGCACGGCCTGCCGGATAGACAACCAGTTATCTTTCAAAAAATGGTCATCGGGACTCATCTGATGCTCCCGGTAGAATCGCAGAATAGTACCGGCCTGCCCGTCGATCGCAGGACTCATGTTCGCCTCGCCCCGGTAACCCATGGAACCATCAGAAAAAAAGGAAATACCCAGGTCCACACGCTGACGTGTATCTCTTTCCAGGGCCGGGAAAATCCGGCCGGCGGCCTGCGCGTATTGCCAGACATGCGTACAGGTCCCCTCGCAACATCCGATACCTTCCCACGCATAGAACCTGCCCGAAGAGAGCCGGTGACTGGTGGTGGTGGCCAGGATGGAAGTATTCAGGAACGTCCTCTCCAGGAACCACCAGGGAAGTGTGCTATCGTACCAGGTATCGTGCCAGAGCATTGTCTTATGCCGCAGCCATTGATATTTTCCGGCTACATAGCTTGCCACGGCAGCAGCATCTTCGAATTGAACGGAATAATACCTGCCCTTATCCGGGATCGCTGAAAGAATGAGGTTCGGCATATGCCAGGCTATCATAAAATCGCTGGTCACGGCCTTCGCAGCAGGGACCTTGAATGAGCGGGACAGAATAGCCAGGGGCGAACCCACCTCTTCCTTTAGAAAACCGGACATGACATTGAAATCCGGAGACCCTTGCAGGGAGGAATGGCAGACGATATCCCCGGAGGTTGAGGCAAAAGCAAGGCTCCCAAAATCGGGGGCTTTCCGAATATCTTCATTTTCCGTATGGGCCTCCAGCGACAGGCCCCTGGGCACACCCGGCAACCCAGTCAATATTTTATTGCTCCGGCTGAATTCCTTCTGCGTCTTTCCTGTCTCGGGCAGGATCTTATTTTCCACCCAGCCGACCAGGCTGACAGAAACTTCTTTATCCGAAAGATTCTTTACCTCTATGGATTGTACCGTTACCGGCAAGCCACTGTTCAACTCATCTCCCGGAATAAAGGGAGAGAAAGCCTTGATTTCGACTTCCACGGGAAGACCCTTATGGGAATACCGGATGGTGGCAACGGGGTAAGTAGCCACAAATTCGATCTCGTCCCAGTCTTCATGCTGCAGGCGCTTAACCAGTTTCTCACTCCCTTGCCGGATGATCAGGGCAAAACCCTGCTGAAAGGGACTCTCCTGCACGGCAGGCTCCAGGTATAAGGTCCCTTCGCCGTTATGTATTTCCTTAATATTGAATCCTTCCAATTTAATGGGCAATGTCTTTGGGATTGCCCCAGCCTGGTTCTTATTAAAAATATCCCAGAGCCACAATCGACCGTCCCCGCCGAGATACACATTCCCGCAACAAATGCCTCCTACCGGCATGCCTATATAACGCAACTCCTGCTTCTTCTTACGATAGACGGTAGCCTGCCCTCTTTCATAGAGAGATCGCACCCAGGCCGGATCCAGCTTTTTGTCGAAGGGAACACCCGTCCCGGAAAAATCGTTTGCCGTAAAAGGACCCGCGATAGGAATAAATTTCGAAAAGCCTGCCCCTGCTGCCAATAATCCTGACTGCTTCAAAAAGAATCTTCTTTGCATCTGCCTGTCTGATTAGGTATGAATNNACCGTACATAATTAGATAGGAATACTGATGTGTTACGTAACCGTTCCGATGGAACTATCTATCTCTTTTTCATTCGAATTATTATAACCAAACTCCGCTAATTCCATTTCTCACCGAGTACGACGGATACCATATAATAGATATCATCGGGCGAATCGGGCTTACTCATGAAATGAACCGCTCCCAACTTCTTTAATTTTATCGACTCGTCAACTTCCCTGGAAGTGGTGTAAACGATTACCGGAACAGGAGCCAGCCTGGCATCCTTTTTAATTTCCTCCAAACATTTCTGACCGCTCAGACCAGGCATCCGCAAATCCAAAAAAATAAAATCCGGAATCGGGTTGTTCTCCTTTTTCAAATAAGCCAAAGCATCCTGACCATTGCTTGCGCTCACACACTCGATACTTTCATCATACTGCTTTACGGCTTCAAAAAACAGCTTCCGGTCGTCCTCATCGTCGTCGACCAGAAAAATCCTCATTCCATTTTCCATAAAAAATAATTTAAAAATTCTTTTTATTGGGACAATGGAAGAATAATATGGAATTTCGTTTCTTCCTCTTTGGCCTCTGCATAGATTTCACCGTGATGATTGATCACAATCCTCTTGCACAAAGCCAACCCGATACCTGTCCCTTCGAAGTGCTCCTGTGAATTTAGTCGCTGAAAAATCAAAAACATCTGCTCCGCAAATTCCTGATCGAATCCGATGCCATTATCCCTGAAAATAATTTCGTAATAGGAAAATTCACTAATCAGAGTGGGGTGTTTCTTTACTTCCTCCGCAGGCAGCATTCCCGAAGTAATGTTGATTACCGGCGACACATCGTTTTTGGAGAATTTAAGCGCGTTACTGAGCAGGTTGTAAAAAAGCTGGTTGATCTGCAAGGGTATGGCATCGATGACAGGCAACGGGTCATGATTTATTACAGCTTTTTTCTGAGTGATCAGTAGATCGAAATCGCCTATGACATTCTTTAAAATTACATCCAGGTCCGTCTTTT
>PLXD01000206.1 GCA_003151295.1 Chitinophagaceae bacterium
CTGCCGGAGGAAGCGATAATAATCTGAACGACAATGACCTCTCGGCGATTATCCGTTTGGGCAGCGATTTTGTCAGCAATTACTACGAGATCAGGATCCCTCTGAAAAAGACTCATTGGGGTGCGACCCTGGATACGGATATATGGCCGGCCGTGAACGATCTGAACCTGACCCTGAGCCGGCTGATCACCCTCAAGACCAACCGAAATAACAAAGGCTCGTCGAATGTATATTACAAAGAGATAGATACTACCGGCAGGACTTATGCGATTTTGGGGAATCCGAATCTTGGACAGGTCAGCGCGTTCTTCCTGGGGGTGGAGAACGTCAACCTGCCGACTGCCTGTACGGAGGTCTGGTTCGACGAACTGCGTCTGTCGGATCTTAACGATCATTCTGCCTGGGCGACGACGGGCAGGGTGGATGTAAAATTAGCCGACCTGGGAACCGCCTATATCTCGGGATCCTACAAAACGGCGGGCTGGGGCACGATCGACCAGAATATTACCGAGCGTTCCCTGGAGAATGATGCCCAGTTCGACGTTGCCACTACCCTGGAGCTTGGAAAGTTGCTGCCTAAAAAGGCGGCCATAACCATTCCCGTCTATGCAAGTGTCACCAAGACATCCAGTACGCCCGAGTACGATCCCTATGACCTGGATATAAAATTAAGCGATAAGATCAAGGCGGCCCCTGCAAGCGAACGGGATTCTATCAAGCAGGAGGCGATAGATGCCACCGTTGTCAAAACGGTGAATTTCACCAATGTCGGAAAGCTCAATAACACCGGGAAAAAACCGAAAATATGGAATATCGAAAATTTCAATGTCAGTTATTCCTATACCAGTTCGGAGCACCATAGTCCCCTGGCGGTGGAAGACGAACTGATCACGCATAAAGGCAGCCTGAGCTATAATTATACCAATGCTCCCAAGTATTGGGAGCCATTCAAGAAGAAGATCAGGTCGAAATCCGGCTGGTGGCTGCTGATAAAGGATTTTAATATCAACCCCATGCCGACGATGCTGGGCTTCCGGGCGGATATCGACCGGCAATTCGGCGCCTACCGTTCCCGTAATGTCGGCGGTCCCCTGGACTCATTGCCGGAGACCTATAATAAGTTCTTCACCTTTAACAGGACCTATAACCTCCATTGGGATTTTACCCGGTCTTTGTTCATGGATTATAACGCCGTGAACCAGTCATGGGTGGATGAAGATAGCGGCAGGCTGAGTAAGCAAGGCCGCAGAAAAATGTGGGATAATTTTTTTAAAGGTGGCCGTAATATCAATTACGCACAGACCATCAATCTTGGCTATACCCTGCCTACCAATAAATTGCCGTTGGTGGACTGGACAACCGTCAAGGCGGGTTATTCCGCCTCGTATACCTGGACCGGGGCTTCGCTGTTAGCCAAGACCCTGGGCAACAGCCTGCAAAACACGCAAACGCGAACGGCACTCGCCGAGTTCGATTTTACCAAATTGTATGGAAAGTGGAGGATCCTGCGTGCCCTTGACCAATCCCCGGCCCCGGCAGGTCGTTCCCCTTCGGCTCCGGGAGGCAGGAACAGGCAGGATAGTGCCAGCAAAAGGCCTCCCCCGTTACCCCCTGCCCCTCAGTTGACAGGACCTCTCAAGGCACTTGCTAAGTTACTGACGTCTTTGAAACGGGTGACGATGAATTATTCGGATAACTCGGGTTCTACGATCTTCGGATTCATGGATAGCACCCGCGTCCTGGGCATGGACCTTCGTTCCAGGCAGCCCGGATGGGGATATATTTTGGGTCAGCGTCCGGATACGAATTATATCAACAGACTCGGTAAGAAGGGATTGCTGAGTACCGATACCAATTTTAATAACCAGAACCTGATATCCTATACGCAAAAGATAAACATAACGGCACAGTTTCAACCCGTACGTGATCTGAATATCAATATCAACTGGGATAAGACCTATGGCAAGAATTATTCGGAACTGTATAAGGACACGGCGAACGGTAGCGGGCTTTCCCGGCTCAATCCCTATATGGCCGGTAGTTTCAGCGTGAGTTTTATATCTTTCCAGACGCTTTTTAAGAAATATCAGCCTGACCAGGTTTCGGGTACCTTCCAGAAGTTTGAGAATTACCGCCAGATCATATCCCTGCGGCTGGGTAATATCAATCCCTATACCGGCGGTCTTGTGGGTTCCAACGGGTATGCCATAGGTTATGGCAAATACGCGCAGGATGTGATCATACCCGCCTTTATCGCGGCCTATACGGGTAAGAGTCCTTCGAGTGTCGCCCTGATCAATGATAACGGCGGAAGTGTACAGTCCAATCCTTTTTCCGGCTACCTGCCCAAGCCCAATTGGAGCCTGTCCTATAAAGGGTTGGCCAAGCTTGCCCCATTCAATAAGATCTTTACCAGTTTAACGATTACAAATGGCTATACCAGTTCGCTGAGTATGAACAGCTTCAATTCGCAATTGAACTATGCAGATCCTTCCAGGTATGGCCAACCGGGTTTTATCGATACGCTGACCGGCAATTATGTGCCTTATTTCCAGGTGCCTAATGTCACGATCACAGAGCAGTTCTCTCCCCTGATAAGTATAGATATGCAATTCGTCAACCAGCTCCAGGCCAAGTTCGCCATCAACAAATCCCGCCAACTGAGCCTGAGCCTGCTCGATTTTCAGCTTAGCGAGACACATTCTACTCAAGTTACCCTCGGAGCGGGTTGGCGGATAAAGAACGTACCGCTGCCTTTCCATATCAAGATGGCCAGTCCTGTTCAAAAAGATCCTTCCAAAAAAACATCAACGCAGAACGATCTTACGCTCAGGCTTGATTTCAGTATCATGCAACAGGCTACATCCAGCAGTTACCTGGACCAGGGTTCCTCCATTCCTACGGCGGGGCAAACGGTTATAAGCATAGATCCCTCGATTGATTATGTATTGAATAACCGGCTCAACCTGAAACTTTATTTCGATCAGCAGCGAACAAACCCGACCATATCGACTTCGCCGCCGATCGTTACTACCAAGGCCGGATTGCAGGTGAGGATATCTCTCGCGCCCTGAGGCGCGTGTTTTACGCCGGTATAGCGGAGGCAATCATGACTTACTGCTATTCATGACCTGCTGATATTATTACGTCTTTAAGATACTTGTATGTTTCCGCGCATAGGTGCGGTTGCGCGTCGGCGCTGTACCTCGACAGAATGTATTGCGTGGTTTTGTGGTCCGGTTTTGCAGGGCAGCCAGTTGTGGTGGCGTGAGGGTTGGTCTCGCTAAGGCACCTCCGCATCAACCGCCGCGTGTGCGGAAGACATTTGATAGGAGAAAATACTTTGTTATTGCAAAGGAAGTTGCTAGGTATATCCTTATTCAAATTAAATGAATGCTTTCTGAAACCGAGAAGTGGCAGGATGAAATTTACTGTCAATATTCACCTTCATGCTTTCTATTCCGCTGTCTGACCACTGAAGCTATTTAACCTTTTTCAGCAGGATAACATAGCCGCATAATTTTTTATGGTTCTTATTGACCTGTACGGGTTTGATCATGTGATATTCGGAGAACTGCGAAGAATAGGCGAAGCTGATGATATTGCCGTCCACATCACCCCATTTGTTCTGTTTAAAGACAACCTGTTTTTCATTCCAGTCGTACATCCGCACTTCGTACAGGCGGGAAGTAGGGTCGCCGATGAATACAAACTGGTATAGTGCGCCCTGACTCATGGGTACGACTATGGGCATTTCATATTCGCTTTCCATAGCCATGGAGGCTTCCCGTAACACGACATAGCCCTGGCTGGTAAAGAGATTTTTAAGACTATCGATTTGTTTGGAATAGGGGTTGGTATCACAACTTTCCTGGCGGATGATTTCCTGGGCATGCAGCCTGCAGGAAAATAATAATAGCAGTGCAAAGACAGCTTTACATAGGGGATTAAACATGGTAACGGATTTTACAGGATTCTGGGTCTTTACGTAGGTTAAATATAAACAATTGGTGTAGGATTTGAAACCCTCTATCAATTTTTATACCAGCCTGGCATTAGGAATAATCATTAATACTATTATCCCCCGGCCAGACCGGACCTGGGTTATAAACGCTTAATTGAGCGGTCTATTGCGGAAAACTTCCAATCAAGCATTTTTGTAAAGGTAAAAGGCATTCGCCTGCGCCGTGCAAGTCAGCGTTAAGTCGTTGATACATACATGACTGGGAAGAGAGGTGCAATAGTAGATCACATCCGCAACGTCTTCCGCACGAAGGGGGGTATAGCCTTCGTACACTTTTTGGGCCAGCTGCTCATCACCCTTAAAACGGGTATTGGAAAATTCGGTTTCGGCGGCGCCGGGGTGAATGGCCGTAACCCTGATCCCGTGCGATAGCAGGTCGATCCGCATGGCCTTTGAAATAGCATCTACGGCATGCTTGCTCGCGCAATAGACATTCCCTTTTTCATAAACCTCTTTGCCTGCAATGGAGCCGACATTTATTATATGTCCTTTTTTTTGCGCTATCAACAAGGGGATGACTGCTTTGGATACATACAGGAGCCCTTTTACATTGGTGTCGATCATGATCTCCCAATCATCCAGGCTGGCATCCTGGAAGAGGTCTCTTCCAAGGGAGAGGCCTGCATTGTTGACCAGGAGTTCGATCTTTTTCCATGCGGCCGGCAGGTTGCCGATAGCGCTGAAAACAGCTTCTTTATCCTGTACATCGAAAACAAGCGGCCATACCTTTACAGGTTCGGCGCCAGATGTACGAGTCGTCCCCGAAGCTCCGCTCTCCAACTCCTGTTTCAAGGCCTCCAGTCTTTCTTTTCTCCTGCCTGTAATAATGATATTATAGCCGCCTTCCGACGCGAATTTTCGGGCGCTGGCCTCTCCAAAACCGGAAGTAGCGCCGGTAATCAATACGATTTTGTTCATTCTCAAAATTAGGAATTAGTAAATATTTCATGCAAATGNNGCAGGAGCTGCTTTTTTCCAACATGCCCACATGTCCGCAATTTTCGAGAATGTGAATATAGGATAAGCCGGGGATATGGCTTTGCTGAAGGCTATCCGCCAAAGGAATGGCATTATCCCGGTCACCTATGATAAACAGAACGGGGCCGGGAAAGTCTTTTAGGATCTGCGTCCGGTCAGGCCTGTCGATCATTGCGTTATAATAGTAGATGAGGGAGCCTGGATTAAAGCCGGCATGGCGATCTATTAATCCGGCAACTATTTCCGGGTGTTCTTCCCTGTAATGTTCCGCAAACAGGTTTGGGATGGACTGCCTGATAAACTCAGGGGCACCATGTTTGCGGATAAATTCAATGCTTTTTCTCCGGATCGTCTTTTTGCCCTCACTGTCCGGATAGGCAGAAGAGTGGAAAAGGCCGAACGCCCGGAGGCGATCCGGAAATTTTTCGGCAAAGGCCAGGGCAATATAGCCACCCATACTATGACCAATCATGACACATCGTTCAATTCCCTCTGCATCCAGGATTGCTTTTACATAGTCTGCCATGTCTTCCATGGAGGTTTCCCCCGGAAGAAGGGATGACCCGCCACTTCCCGGTAGGTCCGGAATGAGCAGCCGGAACCCTCTTTTCAGGTAGTCCACCTGTCTGTCCCAGATGGAACCATCTTCCATGAAACCATGAAGGAGCAATATGGGCTGTCCTTCTCCCTCACCTTCGCTCCGGTAGAAAACGGCCAACGAACGGTGGATGATGGTTTTATTCATTCGGCGGGTTGATTTTTTTGGGTGATCATTGATTTGATGACCCCTATCGCATTCCATACGATCAACAGTAAGGCACCCAGCATAGCGAGCCTGGACAGGAGGTCCCCGTGTCGTGCATAGAAAGTCAGTTGCCTTTCAGCCGGAACTTCCATCTTAATGACTGATTGTGTGTCCCAGGGTTCGGGGTGGATGATGTTCCCATAAGGATCGATAAAGCAGGATATGCCGGTATTGGCGCTCCGGGCGATCCAACGCCTTGTTTCGATAGCGCGTAAGCGGGAATAATTCTCATGTTGCCTGTAGCCGGCGGTATTGCCCCACCAGCCGTCATTGGTGATGACGACGATCAGATCTGCGCCGTTGCGTACATATTTTGACATGAATTCGCCGTAGATGCTCTCATAGCAGACGGCCGGGGCGATCCGGTAGCTGTCGTTGAAGCTGGCAAGGACGGTTCTTTCCTCCTGGGGAGCATAACCCCCGGTAGTACCCCCGAACTTTTCAAACCAGGTATCCAAAAAACGGAGGAAGGGGGGGAGCGTTTCCACGCCAGGCACCAGCTTGGATTT
>PLXD01000183.1 GCA_003151295.1 Chitinophagaceae bacterium
GCAGGAAGAACCAATGGTAGCCGATAAAGCCATTGCCTTCGCTAAACATGAAGGAATAGCCGATGGCCCAGAAAAGCATACCGCAGAGACAGGTGTCGAAAATACACTCCATCAATACATTGACGGTTTCTTTCTGGCGGGCAAAACCGGCTTCGAGCATGACGAAACCAGCCTGCATGCCAAACACGAGGAAGGCAGCTACCAGCGTCCAGATCGTGTTGGCGGTGTTCATCATGGTTGTCTCATGTGCCGTATAAGCCGGTGCTGCACCCTGTGCATGTGCCGCTGTGCCCATGAGAATGGCTGGTAAGAAACCAATGGCTACCAGCACGAGGAACAGACCGATGATTTTACCCCCGAACAAGGTCAGCCCGTAACGTAATTTTTCAGCCTTTGAAAATTGGATTCTTTGAGGGAGGGCCATTCCGCTATCCCCTGCTTTAAATCGACTAATGATGAAATTTGATACTCCCATTGCTTGTAGTTTTTGTTAATGAAGATTGTTTTTTGAATATGTTAGTGGTAAATGAGTATTTTTTTTTAGTCTGCAATGATTGTGGATCTGTTTAGTTGTCAATAGTGCTCGTCATTATGGGTGCTAGAATGAATAAACAGCGGCCAACAGGAAGCTAGGATCTGATTTTGTGGTTGTACCGTCGTGCTTGGCGAAAAGATCTTCACTGGCATTATCCCACCTGAATTCGGGGATAAAAATGAAACCATCCACTTTGAAATTGGCGGAGAGGGTAGTCGCAAATACGTTGGCTCCAAGTGGGTTGAGCGAATAGGAAGGGTGCAGCTTTACTCCATCCTTGTCGCTGAAATATTCGCTGCGCAGGGTCAGTCCGAACCAGGGTTTGGGATCCAGGTTCAGGTAGATTGCGGAACCCCACCAGGTATGGCTGGCCGTGTAATCGTCTGCGGCATCGCTGGATTTGTTCACCGTCCCGTTAAAGCCCAGGCTGAACAGGCTGCTGGCCTTGGCCGTCAGCACCACGTCATATTGATGGACCTTGTTGTTTGAAATATCCTGGCCGCCTACATAGTTCAGGTATAGCTTGAAATTGTCGCTGGGCGCGTAGCTGTACTGGGCGATCATGTTTTTATTACTGTTGCCGCCGGTGGGTATGCTCCTCCAATCGGTCGGGTTGGAAACTCCGATCATAAACCCGCTTTTGCCTACCGTAAAGTCCGCCCGTACCCCGGTATGGGAGAAAGGACCGTTGGTGAACATATAGGACATGCTGTAATTGCGGTTGGCAAATGCGTCCACGACTTCATACCCGATATGGGTGGCCCAGGTGCCGCCCGTGAATTTTACCCAGGCAACAGGCGAATAGCTGATATATAACTGTTTGATGGCCTGAACAATCCCCTGATCGTTGTAGGCGAATTCCTGAGCGCGGGGACCGAAGCCGAGGTCCGCTACCATATCCAATTTGGCGGTCTTATGTTCCAGCTTTACACTGGCCATGCCCAGTTTGAACTGGTCGTGGGTGCCGGTGAAGCTGGTAAGGCTATTATTATACCTATTGAAATCATAGCGATAATACAGGTCTGCGGAGCCGGTAATGGTTAGTGCTGGTGCTGAAGCCGGTGCGGCTTTTGTAGTGTCTGCGGCTTTTTTTGTTGTGTCTGCCGATGTTTGCGCGATGGTCGATAGTGAGCAAACGGCAGACATAAAAACAAGGAGGATGTTTCTTAACATTGCTGTGTGTTTTGGTTGTTATGGTTAGATAAAGGGAGGGTACAGATGATCGGGTCGATATCGCCTTGTTTTTGCATTTTATTCCAGGAGCCATAGCACTTATCTTCCGGTAAGACTGTTCTCTATAATTCCGGGTCCGGTAATCATAATATAAATTATTAATTATTCATATTAATATAATTTATAATTACAAGACATAGTGCTAATATAGAACAAATGATTACTGCCAAGAGAAAATAATTTACATATTAAAAATACTAATATGATAAAATGTTTAATTTTTTATGAATTAATATGTTGCTGTTTAATAAATTATGCACAAACCATTGGTTATTGTGTTATTTATAAATATTGAATATGTCTAAAAAATATCAGGTTGATTTTAATTTATCTAATTTTTTTGGGCAAATTTATGTGGATAAATGGGGGTATTTTTTCATTTTGGAAAGAAATCATTAGGGCAGAAATCAAAAAACCGCCTAATAGCGGCGGTTTTTTGTCATTATGGAGTGATTTTGCGGATTTATACAGCGATCAGGCTTTGGTCTTTGCATTCGAGAAGGGAATGTCCGACCAGGTATTCGTCCACTTTCCGGGCGCATTCGCGTCCTTCGCTGATGGCCCATACAACCAGGGACTGGCCCCTCCGCATGTCGCCGGCGGTGAATACCTTGGCGATATTCGTCTGATAGTCTTTTTCGGAAGCTTTAACATTGCCACGGTCATCCAGTTCTACGCCCAGTTCGTTGAGCAATCCTTCCTGCTGTGGGCATACGAAGCCCATGGCCAGGAGGGCCAGTTCGCAGGGGAGTTCTTTTTCGGAGCCGGGCACTTCTATGAATTGGGCGGGCCTGCCTTCTTCGGTGAATTTCCATTCCAGGGTCACCACTTTTAGGGCTTTCAGGTTGCCTTTTCCATCGCCGATGAATTCTTTGGTGGCAAGCGACCAGTGTCGTTCGGCTCCTTCTTCATGCGAAGAGGAGGTCTTGAGGGTCATGGGGTAAGTAGGCCAGGGCATTAGCGGAGTCCTCGCAGCCGGGGGTTTGGGCAATAATTCGAATTGGGTAATGGAGTGGGCGTCCTGGCGGTTGGAGGTCCCCACACAATCGCTGCCGGTATCTCCGCCCCCGATGACGACCACATTTTTCTTTGTCGCGAAGAGTTCCTTCCCTTCAATGGGGAGTTTACTGAGTCTTTTGTTTTGTTGTTTAAGGAAGTCCATGGCGAAATGGACGCCGTTCAATTCTCTTCCAGGTATCGGCAGATCGCGGG
>PLXD01000069.1 GCA_003151295.1 Chitinophagaceae bacterium
GTGAACCTGAAATTCAATAAGCCGGAGCTCCAGGTCAGTGTGGACCGGATGAAGATCAGGGACCTGGGCTTGTCCACAAATGATGTCATATCGGCTATGCAGGCGGCTTTCAGCGGTGGCAGGATGGCCTACTTCATTATGAACGGCTTCCAGTATTATGTGATCGCCCAGGTGGAAAGAGGAGAAAGGGACGATCCGGCCGATATCAGCAAGATCTATGTGCGCAATAAGAAAGGGGATAATATATCGCTGGCTGCCGTGGTGCATGTGGAAAACAACAGCAGCCCCTCGACGCTCTACCATTTTAACCGTTATAAGGCCGCGACGATCTCGGCATCCCTGGCGGAAGGGAAGACCATCGGGGATGGGATCAAAGCCATGAAGACGATCTCCGATAAATTGCTGGATCCCAGTTTTCAGACGGCCCTCTCAGGCTCCTCCCGTGACTATGCGGAAAGTTCTTCCAATATCGTTTTCGCTTTCGCCCTGGCCCTGGTATTGATCTACCTGGTGCTGGCGGCGCAATTCGAAAGTTTCATCGACCCGCTCACCATCATGCTTACCGTACCGCTGGCCCTGGCCGGGGCCCTGCTCAGCCTTTGGATCTTCCACCAGACCCTGAATATCTTTTCGGAGATCGGCATGATCATGCTGATCGGCCTGGTCACCAAGAACGGGATACTGATCGTCGAATTCACCAACCAGAAAAGAGGACATGGCTTATCGAAAAGAACGGCAGTTATTGAGGCGGCTTCGCAACGTCTGCGGCCGATCCTCATGACCAGTCTTGCTACCTCCCTGGGCGCCTTGCCCATCGCCCTGAGCCTGGGTGCGGCGGCCACAAGCCGCATACCCCTGGGGATCGTCGTGGTGGGAGGCATCCTGTTCTCGTTAATATTGACCTTATTCGTGATCCCGGCGGTTTATACGTTTGTTTCCGGTAAGCATAAATCGAATATAACCCAGGTCACCGATTAAATTCCCGGAAACAAGATGCTGGAAATTCATAAACAAGATGCAAGAAATAAGATGCAAGAAATTATGACAATCCTTAAGACAATCTTTAAGACAATGGCCCTTTATGGCGCGACCCTTTTGTCGCCTTGTTTATTGCCGGCGCAGAACCTGACCCTCAAGGATGCCGTCAATATAGCCCTGAAGAATAGTCCGGGTCTACTCATAGCGAAAAACGGCGTGGACATCGCTTCGATCTATAACAGCTATGGTTATGCAGGCGGGTTGCCCCTGGTCACAGCCTCGGGTTCGGACGTCGAACAGTCCACGAGCCTGAAGCAGAAATATTTCGATCCAGCCAATAATAAAAGCAGCCTGAATGCCGCGAGTAATAATGTCTCCGGAGGATTAAATGCCTCCATGCTACTCTACAACGGGGACCGCGTCAGCACGGCTAAGAAAAGACTGGGCGTCCAGGAATCCCAGACCCGGCAACAGCTCAGTTCCAGGGCTCTTTTCATCGTGTATAATGTCATGCTGAAATACTACGATATCATCAGGCAACAGAACTATTCAAAAACCCTGCAGACTTCCATCGACGCTTCCCGTGAAAGGCTGAACATCGTCAAAAGCCAGCAATCCATCGGGCTCGCCAATAATGCGGATCTTTTCCAATCCCAGGTAGACCTGAATACCACGTTGCAAAATCTCCAGGCTCAGCGATTGGTCGTGGACCAGGATAAAACGGATCTGCTGACCCTGCTCACTTTAAACCCCGATTCCAGTGTCAGCATTGCCGATACCATCGTAGTTACAAAAGATATCAGGCTGGAAAGCATTATCAATGGCCTGCAGGCGAACCCGGACATCGTAGCGGCCGATGACCAGATTCGTATCAATTCATACATCGAAAAGGAGACAGGGGCGCTTCGATATCCTTCCGTGGGGGTGAATACAGGTTATAATTACAGCCGCACGCAGCAGGCTGCAGGTTTCTCGCTATTGAATCTCAATTATGGCCCTTTTGCAGGGGTCAGTTTCAATATCCCAATCTTCAACGGGCTTATCTATCGAAAGCAACAGCAGGTGGCTGGCATCAATACAAAGACCTCCAAATTGCAAAAAGATACCCTGGTGCTTAACTATACGGCCAATGCCGTGAAAAGCTGGCAGGCTTATACCAGCAGCCTGCAGCAACTGGAGACGGCCAAAAGTAACTATGATCTGTCGAAACAACTGCTGGACCTGGTCCTGCAAAGGTTCGAATTAAGGCAGGCGACGATCGTGGATGTGAGAGATGCCCAGCAAAGCTTCGAAAATGCTGGTTATATGCTCACCAATCTAAGCTTTGCGGCGAAGATGGCGGAGGTTCAGTTGCTGCGATACGCCAATCAATTGAGCTACTAGCATAGCTGGCGCTCAATTTTGCAGGATCAATTTTCCCGATGATACTCAGGATCAATTTTCCTGATGATACTGTTATGTTCCTGAGACTTTATTAGGTTCTCCAGACTTTGCGCCTATTGCGCAACGCCGCTGGTCCTCGACCCATCCGCAATGCAGGTTTGATGGCAGGAGGGTGATGGATGGGTGCTGCGGAGGCGTCGATTGCATCAACAGGCTTCAAGTTTGAAAGACATTCATAAGTCTGCGGAATTGCAGCATTGCCTTATTGCGGCAGTGCTCACTGTGAGATTTCATTATTTCGATCTTTCATCATTATCAGATTATCTCATTCAGGATAGCTTCATTGCAAGATATCTTAATTGTAGAATGATCTCATTTCGAATGTCGGTCATTGTTAAATTACCCAATGCTGTATTGTCACATTTTAAGGCTGCACTATCGGGAAATTGCTTTATTGGCAGGAAGTTTACCTAGCTACGCTATTTCGGGGCCTGCCCAATCCGCGGGCAACTACGGGACTATATCGCATCGGTCTCCTTAGCCGGACCGTTGACCTCCGGCGATTTACCGGGAAACAAGCAGGTCCGGATACAGAGCCGAGGTGATATGGTTCCGGAAAACGAATTGAAATAGGACTCTTAATAAAGTCTTTCGATATAATTTCGAAAACCGAATGGCAAGAAAACACCTGATAAAATTTTGAACAGCATCGGGGATGTTGTCGACTGGGTAGATTTAAAAAAGCGTCTGCACCCCATACAAGACCTTCGTTTCGTGTTCCAGCAACCATTTTTTTCGCCAAATTCCCCCTGTATAGCCGACCAGGTCCCGTTTTGAACCGATCACCCGGTGACAGGGTACGACGATGGCGATATTATTCTTTCCATTGGCCGCTGCCGCCGCACGGATTGCTTTCACATCGCCCAGTCTCCTGGACATTTCGAGGTAACTGAGGGTCCTTCCATAAGATATGCCTGCCAGTTCATTCCACACCTTTTGCTGAAAAGGAGTTCCCTCCTGGTAGACCGGGAATTCAAAAACGCGTCTTTGCCCCTGAAAATATTCGATCAATTGCTCGATACATTGAAGGATGATGGGCGAAAGCAATCCATTATCGGTGTTCCGAACCGCATCGTCCAGGTTGTCAACAAATCTGATTTCACTGATATAGGTATCCGATCCGGATATCCTGAGCAGGCCAAGGGGTGATTGATAGTAAGTCGAGGACATAACGCTAATAAAACTACTTCTTTTTTATCAGTGTAAACGCCCAATAACAGGCATTCGCTGAAAAAATTTGCGATCTGCCCGGGCGGGAAATTGACAGCGGCGACTATTTGCCGCCCAACCAGCCCCTGCCGGTCGTATAAGTCTGTACTTTGCGCAGAAGGCTTTTTTACCCCCGGCTCACCGAAATCGATGATTAATTGATAAGCAGGCTTCTTTGCTTTTGGAAAATCATTAACTTTCATGATCGTTCCGACAGGGATGTCGATCTTTGCAAAATCATCCCGTGAAAGGGTCATCCCAAAATGGTTTTAAACCCGAAACAGTAAAAAATACCAATATCCGGATAAAGTTAATATCCGGGAATATCTTATTCATTTTTTAAACTTAAATATATTTTTTTATGAAACGTACAGCGACAGCAATTTGGAACGGATCCGGAAAAGAAGGAAGCGGCAATCTGACGACCCAGAGCAGCACCCTCAACAAGACACAGTATTCCTACAAATCCAGGTTCGAGCAGGGTGTCGGTACCAACCCGGAGGAACTGATTGCTGCAGCACATGCCGGCTGCTTTGCCATGGCGCTAAGTTTTGCATTGCAGGGCGCGGGTCTTACCGCCGATACCCTGGATGTGACGGCAGAGATCACGCTGGATAACGGCACGATCACTACCTCACACCTGGTGCTAAAAGCAAAGATACCCGGCGTCACACCGGAAAAATTCCAGGAACTGGCCGCAGGCGCCAAGGCCGGATGTCCTGTCAGTAAGGTATTGAACGCAGCTATCAGCCTGGATGCCTCCCTGGTATAATAATCGAATGCAATCGGATGCTGCCCTGGCATAAAGGTTCCGGGGGTCTCTGCCAGAGCGGCATCCAAACGATCTGATCATTGCTTTAACCATATCCCCTTTCAATCTTTTTATGCAAAAAAAACAGAAGAAAACAACAGACCCATCCCGGCGGGATTTCCTCCGGACCGCTTCGACGGCCGCAGCCGGCTTTATCATCATTCCCAGGCATGTATTGGGAAGAGGATTTCTGGCGCCCAGTGATCGCCTTACCGTAGCCGGTATCGGCGCAGGCGGCAAGGGAGCCGGCGATCTCAAAAACTTTTTCGATAGCGGCAAAGTCGATGTCGCCTACCTTTGCGATGTGGATGACCGGCAGGCCAAAACCTCCGTCGAACGTTATCCCAAAGCGAAATACTATAAAGACTTCCGCGAGATCCTGGACAAAGAGCACAAGCATATCGACGCAGTCTCCGTGTCCACCCCGGATAACATACATTCCATAGCGGCCATCGCCGCCATGCAACTGGGAAAACATGTATATGTGCAGAAGCCTTTGACTCATGATATCTATGAAGCACGAACGCTTACCCAGGCGGCTAAAAGATATAAAGTAGTGACCCAGATGGGCAACCAGGGCTCCTCCAGCGATGGGGTGCGCCTGATGCAGGAGTGGTACAATGCAGGACTGATAGGAGATGCCCATTCCATTCATGTATGGACTAACCGTCCCGTATGGCCGCAGGGATTCGGCAAGCCTAAGAGTACCGATCCCATCCCTGCCGAACTGAACTGGGACCTATGGCTGGGACCCGCCAAATGGGAGGAATACCATAAAGAATATCTTCCCTTTAACTGGCGCGGTTTCTGGGCCTATGGCACCGGGGCGCTGGGGGATATG
>PLXD01000086.1 GCA_003151295.1 Chitinophagaceae bacterium
TTTAAACAAGGGTCTCCATAACATAGAGGCCGTATTCTCCTTTAACGCCAAAAACTTCCTGGCCTCCGATGAGGGAGCCAAAAATAGCATCGGGTCGTATGAAAATGGATTTGTGCTGGAACAGGCGGGAACCAAGGACAAGCCCTGGCTCGAAGGGGCTTTTGCTGTTTTCACCGACCAGCCCGATACAAAAGTAGATCATTGCTGGTTCCGCGGCGGGTGGTGGGATCCGATGACCATGGCCTGGAATACGGTGCGGGATGGTAATACCCGGACGAATCCGTCTGTCGAAAAAGATGCGCCGGGAGCCTCTCTTTTCGTGCCTTTTTCCCTATTGCCGGGACAACGTAAGACCATCCGCCTGATGATGGTGTGGTATACGCCGGAATCGGATTTGCACATAGGCGAGATCGTGATGGATGAGAAACAGGGATGCGATCCAGGACAGGGCTGTTGCGCCGGTCCCGCCGATCTGCATTTTCCCAATGGCAGGACGAGTCCCTCGACGAAATATAAACCCTGGTATAGCAGTCGTTTTGCCGACATCAGGGCACTGGCTGCTTATTGGAAGGACCATTATAATGACCTTCAGAAACATTCAAAGCTGTTCAGTGAGGCATTTTATTCCAGCACCCTCCCTCCGGAAGTGATGGAAGCAGTCGCCGCCAATTTGACGATCCTGAAATCGCCGACCATTCTGCGTCAATATGATGGCCGCCTCTGGAGTTGGGAAGGCTGCGGCGATGATGATGGATGTTGTCATGGTTCCTGCACTCATGTATGGAATTATGCACAAGGGATCTCTCATTTGTTTCCGATACTCGAAAGGACCCTGCGGAATACGGAATTTTGTGAGAACCAGGATAAAAAAGGGCACCAGGGATTTAGGGCCAATATGCCTATCAGCCCGCTGAAACATGATTTTCATGCGGCGGCGGACGGCCAGTTAGGCGGTATCATGAAGGTCCACCGCGAGTGGAGGATCAGTGGCGACGGAGATTGGCTGACGAGGATCTACCCAATGGTGAAAACCAGCATGGACTATTGTATCAGCACCTGGGATCCGCGTAACCGGGGTGTCGTGGAAGAGCCTCATCACAACACCTACGATATTGAATTTTGGGGACCCGAGGCCATGTGTACGAGTTTTTACCTGGGTGCCCTTAAGGGGATGGTTGAAATGGGTAACTACCTGAAACAGGACGTGAGTAAATACCAGGACCTGTATACGCGGGGAAGGCAGTTCCTGGAGACGAAACTGTATAATGGCGAATATTTTTTCCAGCAGATAGAATACAAAGAGCTGAATGCACCTGATCCTGCCAAGGCGCTGTCTTTCGGCGGAGATTATTCCCCGGAGGCGATTGCGATCCTGAAAAAGGAAGGGCCCAAATATCAATATGGAACGGGTTGCCTCAGCGATGGAGTGCTGGGAGCATGGATCGGCCGGATGTGCGGGCTGGATGACTTTATCGACAGCCAAAAGATCACCAGTCATCTGTTGGCCATTCATCGCTATAATTTAAAAGAGGATCTGACAGAACATGCCAACCCGCAACGCCCATCCTATGCCGTCGGAAAGGAGGGGGGATTGCTGTTATGTACCTGGCCGAAAGGAGGTAAATTGTCGCTGCCGTTCGTATACAGCGATGAGGTATGGACGGGTATCGAATACCAGGTCGCTTCCCACCTCATGCTGATGGGCAAAGTGCAGGAAGGGCTGGAGATCGTGAGAACCTGCAGGAACCGCTACGATGGCCGCGTACGGAATCCTTTCAACGAATATGAATGCGGTCATTGGTATGCCAGGGCCATGTCGAGCTATGGGTTGCTGCAGGGCCTTACCGGGATCCGCTATGATGCTGTCGATAAGACCTTATATATCGACTCAAAGATCGGAGATCTGACCTGCTTTATTTCTACTGCCGGCGGCTTTGGGACGGTAAGCCTCAAAGCCGGCAGACCCGCCCTTCACAGGGTATATGGTCAGATAGAAGTTCATAAATTTGTCGTCAGCGGTAAAATTATAGAGGCATGACCGATGGAAGCATGAACGATGAAGGTATGAACGACGAAGGACTGATCACCATCTCTAAAGACAGGGTAGTGTCCCTTCGCTATATTATGTTCAACGGGCGTGGGGAGGTGCTGGAAAATTCGATGGAAGGATCGCCTATCTCCTACCTGCAAGGATCCAACGGTATTCAACTCCTATTGCAGAGGCAACTCGAAGGGCTTACCACCGGATCCCGGAAGTCAATAGTACTGGCAAAGGATACCGGCCTGACGGATGACGATTTCAGCTTTGAGGTCATTATAGACGAGGTCAGGGAAGCGCTGCCGGAAGAACTGCTCTTAGGCTACCCTGTCCTGCCTCCTGCAGCCTGCGGAGAAGATTGCGGATGTTATAGGTAAATACACCAGCATCGTACCAGCGGACGGAAGAAGTTTCTATTTGACATTACAGGTCAAACTATGAGGTAGCCGGGCAATGTAAACCTTATGTTAAGTAATGAATAAATCGGGTCTGTTGGCTCAAGAGAGAGGATTTAAACCTATATTTGTAAGGTAAACTTACAAGTTTACTTCCTGATTATGACAAACGGACAAAATGACCCCCAATTGGCCTCGGACCTTCGAATGGTAATTACGAGGTTGATCAAAAAGCTGCGCAACAAATCGACGGCCAATGAAAAGCTGTCTCTTACGGAACGGTCGACACTATGGCTATTGGACCAGCATAAAGAACTTTTGCCCAGCGAGCTTGCGGCGATGGAAAAGATAACGACACAATCGATGTCGCAGATCCTGAATCATCTTTCAGAGCTTGGGTATATTGCCAGGAGGATATCTGAAACAGATAAACGCAAAGCGATCATTTCATTGTCAAAAGACGGGCAAAATATTTTGTATAAGGTCAGGAATGAACGCGATGAATGGCTGAACAAGGCGTTAAAAGAAACATGTTCCGCCGAAGAGCAGGAACTCTTGCGCCGCGCATTGACGCCATTGACCAGGCTCGTCGATTTTGACTGAAGCATATGGCAAACAGAACAGGAAATGAATTATGAAGATCAGTACGTTCAGCGCTTTTAAAAGCCGTAATTACCGGTTGTATTTCACCGGGCAATCCGTTTCATTGATTGGCACATGGATGCAAAAAACAGCGGTAAGCTGGGTAATATATTCGCTGACGCATTCTAAGTTCATGTTGGGAGTTACCTTGTTTGCGACGATGTTCCCCTCTTTTTTATTTTCGTTTATCGGTGGCGTGGTGGCCGACCGATATAGCCGTTACAAGCTGCTTTTGCTGACCCAGATCGTGTCTATGGTGCAGGCCCTGTTATTGACTGCCCTGATATTCTTTAAGCATTATTCTGTTTGGGAGATCATTGCTTTGAGTGTCTTGCTGGGCATTATTAATGCTTTCGATGTTCCCGCGCGCCAATCGCTGGTATATGAAATGGTGGATGATAAAAAAGATTTACCCAATGCACTGGCATTGAATTCTTCCATGGTTAATTTATCAAGGTTGATCGGCCCCGCGATGGCGGGTCTTGTGATAGAAAAATTCGGCGAAGATGTTTGCTTTGGATTAAACGCATTGAGTTTTCTTGCGGTTATCGTCTCTTTGTTATTGATGAAGCTGCCTGAATATGTCCCCAAACCGCACACAAAAAATATTTTGGGAGAACTGCGTGAAGGGCTGGGATACATTAAAAGGACTCCTGAGATTTCATTTGTACTGGGAATGCTGGCCCTTATCAGCCTGCTTGTTTTACCATTTACTACCCTGATACCCGTATATGCCAAAGATATATTTCATGGAACTGCATCCACATTCGGCATCATCGATAGTGCTATCGGACTGGGTGCATTTTCCGGCGCAATATTTCTGGCATCCCTAAAACCCGGCGGGAACCTTCGGAAAATACTGGCTGTTAATACGTTTATTTTTGGGGCTGGCCTCGTGTTGTTTTCACATATAACGTACTATCCCCTTGCGTTGGTCTTTGCCACCATCGGCGCTTTTGGCATGATGTCACAAATTACCATCAGTAATACGTTAATACAAACTACGGTTGCTCCTGCTATGCGCGGCAGGGTGATCAGTTTTTATGCGATGGCGTTTTTTGGAATGCAACCGCTGGGGGGATTGGTAATCGGTTCATTGTCACAACATATCGGAGTGGAAAATACCGTAATGGGCGAAGGTATCATCGCACTGCTTATAGGGGTATTGCATCTTCGTTTCCTTCAAAGGAAGAAAGTCGCCGTAAAGGCCCTCTCTCCGGCTGAGAAGGGACCCGTGAAGGTCGTCATTCCGGTTTGACGCAAGCCATGTTAATAGACAGATAATATGGGCGGGGCTTGCGGATCCGAACCAAATAATTAGCTTTGATATATGCTTAAGCATCCTATCAAAAGAATTGCAATCTTGATTATTGCCTTGCAAGGCATCGTTCGAAGCAACGCCCAGGACCTTTCATCAAATATCCGGGATCTTCCATCCATTGAAAGCAAGCGTATCCGACTTCCCAATGGTTGGTCCCTCACTCCGGTCGGCAATAGCCTGTCCCTGGGAGATTTACCCCTCAATATAGCTGTTAGCCGCACACAGAAATATGCGGCTGTTACCAATAACGGGGAGAGCACGCAAACCATCCAACTGATCGATGCCCGGTCCGATCAACAGTTGGATGAAGTAGTGATTCCTAAATCTTGGGGAGGCATTGTATTCAGCGCGGATGAAAGATACCTTTACGCTTCAGGCGGTAACGATAACTGGATACTCAAATACGAAATCAGAAAGAATAAACTGGTCACGGCCGATACTATTAAACTAGGGAAGCCATGGCCCAAAATGCTGGTTTCCCCGGCAGGCATGGCCCTGGACGATAAAAAGCAATTGTTATATGTGGTTACCAAGGAAGACAATAGCCTTTATGTGGTGGACTTAAGGACCGACCGGATTTTATACAAACATCTCCTTAGCGGGGAAGGATATACCTGCCTGCTCTCCCCGGATAAGGAAGAATTATATGTAAGCGTATGGGGCGGTGATAAGGTAATGGTGTATAACACGAACACCGGTGCTTTCACGGATAGCATCGGCGTCGGCGATAATCCGAACGATCTCTGTCTTTCCAAAAACGGACATTTCCTGTTTGTGGCCAATGCCAATGATAATAGTGTGTCCGTAATCGATATCCAGCGAAGGAAGGTAATAGAAACTCTCAATGCAGCCTTGTATCCAACCCAACTAAGCGGCTCCACGACCAATGGGGTAGGGTTAAGCGATGACGGCAAAACGTTATATATTGCAAATGCCGACAATAATTGCCTGGCTATATTCGATGTGAGCAAACCGGGCACCAGTGAATCCATGGGATTCATTCCTACCGGTTGGTATCCCACCTGTGTCAGGGTGATCGGGAAAAAACTATATGTTTCCAATGGTAAGGGTTTTTCTTCTTTTCCGAACCCTAATGGCCCCGACCCAATTGACAGGAAACAGGCGATCTCTATTGACAAGGGAGAAACTAATCAGGCGGCCAAAGAACAATATATAGGCGGCGGTTTGCTGATGGGCACGATGAGCATCATTTCCATTCCTTCCCCCCGGCAGTTGTCGGTGTATTCCCAGGCCGTCTATAACAATACTCCCTATCATAAGTCCGATGAATTGTCGGCGGCGGGAGTAGAGGCCGATAATCCTATACCCCAGCATGTGGGTGATCCTTCCCCTATTAAGCACGTGTTCTACATCATCAAGGAGAACCGTACTTATGACCAGGTTTTGGGGGATATGAAGGAAGGCAATGGGGATACCAGCCTGGTTTTATTCGGGGAAAAAATCACTCCTAACCAACACGCCATCGCCAGGGAATTTGTGCTGTTGGATAATTTTTATGTGGATGGAGAAGTGAGTGCGGATGGCCATAACTGGAGCATGGGTGCCTATGCAACAGATTTTATGGAAAAGAATTGGCCCACCAGCTATGGAGACAGGGGAAGAGGGGCTAAGGGTCCGACAGCATTGAATAAGATGTATATCTGGGATCAGGCCAGCCGGTCAGGGGTTAGTTTTCGTACCTATGGTGAATTTGCGTCCAAGGGAAAGGCCACTATACCCATATTGAATGGACATTTTCTGCCGGGTTTCGAGGGTTTCAACCTGCACGTCCGTGATACTGTCCGTTACCGGGTGTGGAAAGATGAATTTGATTCCCTGGTGACAAACAACTCACTCCCTCAATTGATGACCGTCAGATTTGGCAACGATCATACGGAAGGCACGGCGGCAGGTCGCCCTACCCCTTTTGCACACGTGGCAGACAATGACCTCACCATTGGGTTATTCCTGGAACACCTCAGCCAAAGCCCTGTGTGGAAAGAATCCGTTGTTTTCAGNNGACGATGCCCAGGACGGCCCCGATCATGTGGATGCGCATCGTTCCCCGGCCTATATCGCCGGAGGGTATGTCAAAAGACATTTTGTAGATCATACGATGTATACCACCTCCTCTATAGTCCGCACGATAGAACTGATCTTAGGCATGCCACCGATGACACAGTACGATGCGGCGGCTACTCCCCTGTGGCGTAGTTTCAGTGCACAGCTTGATGCGGAAGCATATACCAGCCTGCCCTCCCGTGTGAACCTGAGCGATACCAACCGGGCCGGCACCAAACTGGCGGCGCTGTCAAAAGGACTCGATTTCTCCAAAGAGGACCTGGTACCGGACCAAATTATGAACCTGATTACCTGGAAGGCAGTAAAAGGTGAAAATGCAATCATGCCTGTACCCATCAGGTCAGCATTCTTAAAAGTAACGAAACACGGAGACGATGACTGAAAGGATTTCCCATAACCTCTTTTCATCATGAACCGATGTAAATAAACCTGGGTTATGAAGATACATCTGCTCAGCGGATTTTTGGGAAGCGGTAAAACAACGGTCATACAACGCGCCTGTAGCCTCCTGTTGCAGGAAAACATACCGGTGGGTGTCATCACCAATGACCAGGGAATACGGTTGGTGGACGGGGATTATTTTAAAAGCCTGGGCATCCCCGGGCTGCAGGTTGAGAACGGCTGTTTCTGTTGCAATTACCAGGATCTTAATGAACATATAGAATCGCTTATCGAAACGAACGATCCGGCCTGCATCTTTGCCGAAGCCGTGGGATCCTGCACCGATATGGTGGCGACCGTGATAAAACCTTTGCAGCGGTTTCGTCCGGGTATACAAGTGACGATTTCAGTGCTGGCGGATGTAAGGCTGCTGAAAATGTTGCTGGAAGGGAATGAAAGGCTTTTCGAAGCCAGTGTGAACTATATTTATTTCAAGCAGTTGGAAGAAGCCGGTGTCATAATCGTCAATAAGATCGACCTGGTGAGTCCTGAAGAGATGGAGAAGCTGAAGCTCATCCTTTCAGAAAAATACGAACACAAGATCATCTTGTACCAAGATAGTCTCGAAGAAGAGGATATCAGGAGATGGCTAAAGGTCCTGAATGAATATCCGTCGACCGCGGCATTATCGTCCCTCGATATTGATTATGATCTATACGGCGAAGGGGAAGCCGCACTCGGCTGGCTGGATGAGGAACTTGTCATCAACAGTTCCGATGAAATGGCTGAGCAGGCATCCATTGCTCTGACCAGGAGCTTGTTTAGAAAGGTGAGTGAAGGCCGCTATCCCATCGGGCATTTAAAATTTCTGTTGAATGACCGGCTGAAGATCAGTTTTACGGCTGCTGATGCGATGTGTGATCCGGATCCGGGCAGTATGGCTATTACCACACTCGTGTCGGGACTCAATCCGCTGCCTGCCCCTTCGGCAAGATTGTTGATCAATGCCAGGGTGCAGACCGATCCGCAAATCCTGACACGACTGGTAGAGGAGGCGATTGACGAGACCCGGGCGGCATTTAATTGCGAGGTCCGCGTGTATAGCCGTTCGGCCTTTCAACCCGGATATCCAAGGCCGGCTCATAGGATTGGTAATTGATTCCATCCAATAATGACAAGGAAGTCAGAAATTCTCTGCAAAGTTACAAAGCATTTCCAGCAGCCGGCAAAGTTCTGCGCCCTTTTCTGTTAGCGAATACTGCACCCGGGGTGGGACTTCATCAAAAAGTTCCCTGTTCAGAAATCCGGAAGTCTCCAATAACCTAAGCCTGTCGGCAAGTATCTGGTCGCTGATATGCTCCAACTCTTCCCTGATACCGCCGAAACGGTTATTCCCTTCCTCTATACAAAATAATATCTCGGTGATCCATCTTTTGCTGAGTAAGAATAACAGCTCGTTGAGCGCACATTTTTCCTCGAGATAAGCCTGGTTTAAATAATTGGTGGAGTTTAATTTTCTTGTTGCCATTGCTTATTTTTTAATGAGTGACTTGCCATTTAATGAGTGACTTTCAAAATGCTGAGTTATTGGCCGGCAGGACAAGAATGACTTGCTTTGCATTGTGAAATCCGAACCCAAAATCAGTTTAGGTTGGTTTAGCAGTTCGGAGGGAAGAATTATTTCAAACGTAATTATTTTTTTATGAAAAAATCGATCTTTTATGCGACCGCTGTTATTGTCATGATAGCCGGTAGTAACCTTATATATCCTGCCCTTGCGGGACAACCCGGTAAATACCCCAAACATCCTGACAGGGCATATGCTGGTCATCCCCCCGGGACGTCTCTCAAACTGCCAACGGGCTTTAAGGTCCAGGTCGTGGCCGATGGACTGGGGGCTTCCCGGCATCTTACAGTGGCAAGACAGGGATTAATATATGTCAAACTCGCCAAACTGAAAAAAGGCAACGGCATCATTGTTTTGGAAGATCTTAACGGGGACGGTAAGGCTGACAAAGAGACCGGCTTCGGAAACTATACGGGTACCGGTATTTATACGAAGGATGGCTGGCTCTACGCTTCCTCGAATACGGATATATACCGATACCGCCTCAATGAGAGAGGCGAGGTCATCGATACTGCCCGTGCGGAAAGAATTGTGACGGGCCTGCTTGATCGCCACGAACACAATTCCAAATCAATCGTCCTTGATAATAAAGGATTTATATATGTCAACATCGGCGCCTATTCCAACGCCTGTCAGGTGCAGGATCGTACCAAGGGATCGCCCGGCATGAATCCCTGCCCGATACTCGATTCCGCTGGCGGGATCTGGCAGTTCAGGGCCGATAAACAAGACCAGTCGTATGGCGAAGGGGTGCACTATGCCACAGGCCTCCGTAATGTAGTAGGTCTGGATTGGAGCCAGCAACTGGATCAGCTCTTCGTCATGCAGCATGGCCGGGATCAACTCTTCCAGCTCGACCCCGATCTGTTCAATGCGAAGCAAGGCGCAGAATTACCGGCTGAGACCCTGTACGCCCTTCATAAAGGAGATAATGCTGGCTGGCCCTATGTTTACTATGACCCCTTTCAGAAGAAAAAAATCCTGGCACCGGAATATGGGGGAGATGGCAAAAAGACGGCAGGTGAAAATGCAATAGACCCGCTCGTTGCTTTTCCCGGCCATATGGCTCCGGATGGCCTGCTATTTTATACCGGCAAAATGTTCCCGGAAAAATACAGGAATGGGGCTTTTATCGCTTTTCATGGATCCTGGAACAGGGCGCCCGAAAAACAAAAAGGATATTTCGTGGTCTTCCAGCCTTTTGCAAATGGTAAACCGGCAGGCAACTGGGAAATATTTGCAGACAATTTTGCCGGGACGGATACTATCACTTCTCCCGCAGAGGCCCTGCATCGTCCCTGTGGCCTGGCTCAGGGACCGGATGGTGCCCTGTATGTTTCTGACGATGTGAAAGGAACGATCTATAAGATCACTTATGATGGCAAATAGTTGATGGCAAATAGATCGTGGAAAATATCCACAATAATAAAAAAGCATATTCATGAATAGCATGATGATCACAGTGTATATATTGCTGGGCGCAGGGGCGGTTTGCATTGGTTCTCAGGCTCCCCTGGCTGCAGCAGACCTCCTTATACCGGCAACCCACCGTGCACCCGGTCAGACACCCGTACAAAGGGGGAAGAAAGTATATGAACAAACCTGCATGCCCTGCCACCAGGTCGATGCGAGCGGGGTGCCGGGTATGAATCCGCCTCTCCGGAAAAGCCCTTATGTCGGAGGCCATTCCGCCAGATTAATCGGCATCGTACTGCAAGGGCTAAATGACGGCGTGGAGATTGCCGGAGACACCTATTCGAATCCTATGCCTGCCTTCAGCACGGTTTTGAAAGATGGGGAGATAGCAGATGTCCTGTCTTATCTGCGAAGTCATTTTGGAAATAAGGCCGGGCCGATCAGCCTTGCACAGGTCAGCCGGATCAGGCAGATCCTGAAGAATAAATAAGAGAACTAACAGGTAATGGTAAATAAAACAAATGAAAGCAAACATATTAAAACACAAATCATGGAATACAGACAATTAGGAAATACGGATCTCAAAGTATCAGCGATTACTTTCGGCGCATGGGCTATCGGAGGTTGGATGTGGGGAGGATCTGAAAGAAAGGATGCCATCGAAGCCATACAGGCCTCATATGATCTGGGCGTGACTTCTATCGATACCGCACCTATCTATGGACAGGGTTTAAGCGAGGAGATCGTTGGAGAAGCCATTCGCAAGATCCCTCGTGACAAAGTTCAGTTGCTGACCAAATTCGGTATGCGTTGGGATACAAACGGCTCAAAAGGAGTCCTGGAATTTAAAAGCACCGACAATGCAGGTAACCCGATCGATATCTACAAGTATGCGGGGAAAG
>PLXD01000160.1 GCA_003151295.1 Chitinophagaceae bacterium
AACTACCGGTTGCAATCTAGCTATATTCATCGCGGTTACAAAATGCTTTCACTTTCAATGAAGCGGCCCCGATCAGCGTTATAAAACCGCCATCGATTTTTGGGGACACCCGCATGGGTTCGCTGCCATCGGTCGTGTAACGGACCTCTTTCATCAGGTCGCTATTGCACAGTATTTTAAATGGCTGTCCCTTCAGGACGGTCCCATTTGCCGGGTAGAACTGTAGCGGGTCATGGCTGAAACCATAATAGGTATATTTCAATCCGTCATACACCGTCCGGAAGATCATGGAATTATGGGTTTCATCGGAATAAACGTTCATTTTCCAACGCAGTCCTGCCGGGGCTTTGGCCTTAAAGACCGAATCCATGGCGGCTACGCCCATAAATTGCAAGGGCGCCCCCTCCCGGCCTGTCATCATCAGGGTCGTATTCGTAAAGTGGAGACCGCTCAGTGTCTCCCCGGCCAGCCTTACCATATATTCATTGTCCCAATGAAGGGCAGGATCCGCCATTAAGTAGGATTGAAAAAGATGCGGCTCCTTCAGAAAGGCGAACATCGTAAATACACCGGCGTACGAAGATCCATACAAAGTATTCATCCCGCTGCTCCTGTATTTTTTATTGATATAAGGCATCAGTTCATCTCTTATAAAAGCCAGGAAATTCGCGGCTCCGCCTGACTCAGTCACGCCCTCGGCATGGGTAGGCAGCATATCCCTTTCCCGGTGGCGTTGCTCCCCCGTGGAGGTATTGGGTATACTTACGACAATATTGGCGGGGATGAACTGTATGCCCAAGAATTGGGCAAAACTTGATACGATGCGGGTCGTATATTCGCCGTCCGTCGTGTACAGGACATCGTATTTTTCGGCGCCCCCCGGTTTGTAATCCGCGGGCAGCACTATTTCCAGCGGCCTCTTCTCCTTCAGCACGTTGGAGTAGAGCGTATCATAGATCACGGGAACATCCGTCAGCTGGGCCTGGACACCCTGACTTGCAAAAAAGGCTGTAAAAAGAAAAACGGTTAGCAACGATTTGTTCATGTTTGAAAAGTTGATTAAAAATGAAAAATTCAGTTTTCGAATCGAATAGCTGGCCTCAAAAGAGCTATTCAATTTCGGGCCCTTCTATTCGCTACGCAGGCTGTTCACAGGGTTAGCCATGGCTGCTTTAACGGACCGGATGGTGATCGTTAAAAACGCGATCACCAGGGCAACGGAGCCCGCCGCCAGGAATACCCACCAATGGATATTCACCCGGTAGGCAAAACCCTGCAACCATTTATTCATGCCAAACCAGGCGATCGGTGTTGCGATGATGGTCGCCAGCAGCACCAACCGTATCAGTTCCCCCGTTAACAGTCTTACGATACTATAAATCCCTGCCCCCAGGACCTTGCGGATGCCTATTTCCTTTACCCTTTGCTCGGCAGTGAAAGTGACCAGGCCGAATAGCCCCAGGCAAGCGATGCCGATGGCCAGCATCGTAAAGATCAGGAGCAGCTTTCCCTGTTTNNGGGAAATGATAGTCCGCCTTGTTTTCCGCATCGAACCTGCGGTAGACTTCCTGTAAATAGCCGAGCGCCGCAGGGATATTTTTACCGCTCAGGCGTACATATAGATTATCCTCTTCCTGGGCATCCGGAGGCAGGCTCAATACCATGGGAGCGATCTTGTGCTGCAGGGAATAGGTATTAAAATCCTGCACCACGCCAACGATCGTCGAGAAGCTGAAGGTCCTGGTATTGGCGTCAAAACCGGTCCTCACGCGCCTGCATACAGGGTTCTCCCAGCCCAATTCCCTGATCAGGGTGGCGTTCACCAGGATCGCTCCGTTGGCGCTATCGGCCGATCCTTTTATAAAGTTCCGGCCCTGCAAAAGCTTTATCTGCATAGCCGGTATAAAATCTTCGTCGACGATCAGGCCCTCCACCATTTTTGTATCCGGGGCCGTATTACCGTCGGGACCTATATTAAAATCCCTAGACCCGATATCGTTGTTCCCGATGGGATTACCGGCGATCGCAACGCTTTCGATCAACGGGCTTTGCAGCAGTTGTTCCCTTAAGGCGGCAACCTGTGTGCGTACTCCCCGGTTATGGATATGGAAGCTCAGCATCTGCGACTTGTTAAATCCGAGGTCCTTGTTCAGGACAAAGTGCAGTTGCTGGTAGATGATACAGGAACTGAAGATCATGATGACGGTGATGACAAACTGGAATATGACCAGGGACTTCCTGAAAAGGATCGTCGAGGACTGGTTGCCCAATTGCCCTTTCATGGCCGGTATCGTACGAAATCCGGATAAGAACAGGGCCGGGTAGCCCCCGCTTATCAATCCGGCTGCCAGCGCAAATCCTGCGAATAGCAACAGTGATCTTACCACACCGAATTGCCAGAGGTTCATGGACTTGCCGGAAACCTGGTTAAACCAGGGTAATACCATATTGATAAGCACCAACGCCAGGGCCGTAGCAATCAGGGCCAGCAGAATGGACTCCACAAAAAACATCAGCATCAGTTGCTTCCTGCCCGAACCGATCACTTTCCGCATCCCGATCTCTTTAATCCTCACAGCGGAACGGGCGGTCGTAAGATTGACATAATTGATAATGGCGATGCCCAATATCAATAGAGCAGCCACGCTGAATATATATAAATATAGAATATTGCCATTGCCGCTATTGTCATAGTCAAGATGGGAATGCAGGTGGATGGAAGTCAGCGGTTGCAATTCCATGCTGTACTTAATATTCGCCAGTGCGGTCTTCAGGTATTTGTTATAGAAATCCCCTGAGCGCGCTTCTATCTTTCTGTAATCGCCCGGCTCTTTCAGCAGGACATACGTATATACGCTGGCATTCCCCCATGGGCCTGTATAATTCGCGTCGAATGAGCGCAGCGCGCTGAAACTGAAATGAGAATTTACCGGCACGTCTTCGATCACCCCGGTCACCATATTGGGCATATGCCCCTCGAACAAGATTGTTTTACCGTAGGCCGATGAAACCTCGCCGAACAGTTTAACGGCCAGGGTTCTGGTTAGTACGATGGACTGTGGCTTGGACAAGGCCGTCGCCGGATCCCCGTTTAAAAAATGATAAGTGAAAATATTGAAGAACCCTTTATCGGTGATCGGGATATCCTCGACACGGATCTGCTTATCGTTATAAGTGATCTTGCCCCCGCCCTCCATGTCCATCCGTATGGCTTCTTCGACCTCCGGGTAATCGGCTTTCATGGCCGGTGCATATGGGATGGACGTGACTGCAAGGTGCAGGTNNGCTGGACGACCCTGAAAATGCGATCGGCTTTCTCATGATAGCGGTCATAGCTCCATTCGTCCGTCACATACAGTGTTATAATCCAGAAACTTGCTACTCCGATGGCAAGACCAAAGATATTTATCAGCGAAAAGAACCTGTGCTTGTTTAAATTCCTCCAGGCGATATTAAAATAATTTTTGAGCATACCCTGAATTTAATTTCAATGCAGTTTGTTTTAAATATCCTGTTTGCCTTGTCAGCCCGGTTTACCCTAATCGGTCGTTCTTATTCTTTGCTATATAATATTTCCGGCACAAAAGGTTCCGGTTCATCATGTCCCGGCTTCATATACAGGCACATCGGGAACTGCTCCCCTTTCTTCAGCAGCGTTTCCAGCCGGAGGGGATAGAATCCCTTTGTCAAAGGCAACACAAAGGTCCGAAACCGTTTGGCGCCGTCCACCCCATCATATTCGATCAGTGTCTTATCACCCAACCACCATTTTGTAGCGCCTTGCGGTTCCACGACGAACATATAGTATCCTTCTTCCTTTATCTCCAGCCATCCTTCGAGTATACAGGCAGAAGCCTGCGGAACGGCCAGGGTGTCAATCTCTACACTCTTTTGGGTCAGCCCGAAAAGAACAGGCTTCAATTTTTTAAAATCGGGAAGACGATCCCATTCACCGGTATAATAAGCAAAATGCAGTCCCCCGGCTTTCGTGTTTTTGGGTTGGGGCACAGCTTTCAACACGTCTCCGAGGATGAAGTTTCCGGAAACTGTTTTATCATACTCCTTGTGGAAACAAAATGACTTGACGGTCAGGTCGGCAGGTCCGGATATATAGAAGGTTGAATCGACGACAGCGGACTGGAGAGTGGGTTCGCTGCCATCGGTCGTATAATGAATGGGCGTCCATTGTTCTTTCATGGGGTATATCTTAACAGCCTTATCTTTTAACAGGATGCCGTTCATCGGATGAAACCCCGGTTCATCGGTCGTATACCCCGAATAGCTGAATTTGATCCCGTCATAGAATCCCTTAAAGATCTCAGACAAATGCGTCTCAAAAGGATAGCCGACCAGCTTCCAATGCAGTGCGGTACCAGGACCGGCAGCAGGAAGGATCGTATCCATGGGTGCAATGCCCATCTCCTTTAAACCCTCGCCTTCACGCCCGTTTATCCATAGGGTCTTATGAAGCCCTCGCAGGCTTTCCTTTTTCTGAGCGGCCAGTTTATTAACATACCCATTGTCCCACCAGAGGGCGGGGTCATTGGCGATATACGATTCGAACGGGGATGGATCTGCGAGGATGGCATACACAGCCAGGAGCCCTCCCAGGGAAGTTCCCCAGAGCGTATTCTTCCCTGTCGAAGGATACTTTTTGTCGATATAGGGGATCAACTCATTTTTTAGGAAGGCGAGATAGCGATCGGCTCCGCCGGATTCCGGTTGCCTGTCGTTATGAGAAGGTGTATAATCCCTTTGGCGCAGGTTCGGGCCATTCGGGATAATGATATTCGGAATGCTGACGATGATCGTGGAGGGGATGAAATTTGCGGACTCTACGAAACGGGTGACATCGAAAGCCAGTTTCGTATTCCAATCTCCGTCCAATACATACAGTACATCATACTTCTCTTTACCGCCGGGTTTGTATTTCTCGGGCAGGATGACCTGTATGGGCCGCTCCTCTTTAAGGGTCTCTGAGTACAGGGAGTCATGCAGGATGATCGGACACCAGGACGCCGGTGTTTGGGCCTTTGAAATAAAGAGGCAGAACAGGAGCATGAAGGCAGTCGTCAGGGATCTTGTGGTCATTTTATATTGGTCGTTTTATATTGATTCTTATGGTTAATATTTTTATGATTTCACGCTGAGCGTAGGCTGCCTTCGACTGCCGTAGCTCCTATTCGGAGCGAAGGCTGTTGATCGGGCTTATCAGGGCCGCCTTAAGGGCCTGAAAACTCACGGTCACCAAGGCAATGAATATCGCTGCCGCTCCGGCGAGGCCGAATATCCACCATTCGATAGGTATTCGATAGGCATAATCCTGCAGCCACTTATCCATAGAGAGCCACGCGATGGGAGTGGCGATCACCAGGGCTACCAGCACCAGTATGATGAATTCCCTGGATAAAAGGGTAAACAGGGAGCTGACACTCGCACCCAGCACTTTCCGGATACTCATTTCTTTGGCGCGCTGTTCGGCCGTAAACATCGCCAAACCCAGCAGGCCCATACAGGAGATGAAAATGGCAAGCACGGCAAAGACATTCGATAGCCGGCTCACGATCTGTTCATTTTTATATAATCGCTGATATTCTTCTTCGGAAAAAGAATAGGCAAATGTGAATTTGGGGTTGAGGGTTTTCGCGATCTTTTCGAGACCGGCCAGTGCCTGCGAGGTTTTACCCGCCTCGATGCGCACCAGGGCCGATCCATAGGTATTACCCGGATCCATGCGAACGATCAACGGTCTGATCGGATCATGAAGGGACATAAAATGAAAATCTTTTAAGACGCCGACAATACGGCCCTTCTTCCCATACAGAGTCAGTGGCTTGCCGATGGGATCTTTATAATTGATGATTTTTAAAGCCGCTTCGTTGACAATATAGCCGGCAGAATCAGTGGCGAAGTCCCGGGAGAAATCGCGCCCCTGCATCATCTTCAGGCCCATGGTCTTCACAAAATCATACCCGATGACGACCTGTGTAAACTGCGGGCTCGTATTAGGAGCTTTGCCGTCCCAATATACCGCACCCGTACTATTGTCGATATCGGTAGGATCCTCAGAAATGCTGGACACCCCTGTTATACCCGGGGTATTCAGGGCTTGCAGCCTGAAGAGTTCGAATTTTTTTGCAAGATCGCCGTCCAGGGGAATATTGAGCAGGTTCTCCCGGTCATAGCCCAGGTTGATTTGCTGAACATAATCGACCTGTTTGGAAACGATGAGGGTGCCGATGATCAATACGATCGAAAGCACGAACTGGAAGACGACGAGGCCCTTTCTGAGCAGCCCATTGCCCTGGCTGGATTTCAGCGCACCTTTCAAAACCCGTATGGGCTTAAAGGAAGAGAGGAAGAGTGCAGGATAAGAGCCGGCAAGCAGGCCCGTTACGATCGTAAGGGCGACGATGCTTAACCAGAAGGAACGATTCGAAAAAGGCATCGTGAGTTGCTTGCCTGTCAATTGGGAAAATGATGGAAGCACTAACACGACCAATACCAGGGAAATGATGACAGAAAGGCTGGTAGTGAATATGGCTTCTGCGAGGAACTGTCGCATCAGGCCCCACCGNNCAGGTTCATAAAATTGATACAGGCGATCAACAGGATGAAGATGGCTACCAGGCTGAAGAGCCTGACATACACGATACGGCCGCCTTCGATCTGGCCGTCTTTGAAATTGGAATGCAGGTACACCTCTCCAAATGGCTGCATATCCAATTCGATCCGGAAACTGGCGGTTTGGCCTTTATTATATCCATCGAGGAATTTTTTGATCTTTGTTCTTAGGGCTATCGGGTCAGCATTGGCTTTCAGCACCAGGTAGGTCTGCGGGCCGTTATTGGCCCAGTCCTTCACCCAATCATCGTTCAATTCCAAAAAAGTCTGCCAGTGGACCACATATTCGAACTTCCGGGAAGCACTGTTGGGAAGATCGGCAAATACGGCCGTTACACTGAGGTCCTTCCGGTTCTCGAAACGGATCGTTTTCCCGATGGCAGCGGCGGCGCTGCCAAAGAACTGTTTTGCCATTTTGTCGGAGATAGCCAGGCTTACCAGTGAATTCAAAGCAGTGAGGGGTTGACCTTGCAGGAGGGGATAGCTGAACATCTTAAAATAATCGGAATCGGCAAATGCCCCTTCTTCTTTTATTATTTTGTTGCCGGCCTCAAAAGTCGCTGTCTCTCCGGCACGCCCCCCGCTGGCATATTCTATCTCCGGGATGACCCGCTTCATTTCCGCGGCCAGCATGGTCGGCGTATTATAATGTGCATCTACCTTCCCGTCTACATACTGTCGCTCGTATACCTGGAAGAGACGATCCCCATGCACATGAGAACCGTCCATGCTGCGCTCGTCATACACCCATAACAGGATCAGCAGGCTACAGGTCATGCCCAGGGCGAGACCGACAATATTGATGGCGGAGAAAGCTTTGTTGTTCCTGATATTCCTCCAGGCGACCTTAAAATAGTTCTTAAGCATAGCAATTGATTTATAGGCTATTTTACGAAAAGCAAACTTATTCTGATCGCAGTCTGCTCCCTACTCCGATCGCAAGCTGTTAACTGGATTCTCCAGCGCCGCTTTAAGCGCCTGAACACTCACGGTCGCCAGCGCGACGAACAGCGCCAAGGCCCCTGCGAGCCCGAAGATCCACCACTCGACAGCGGCCTGGTACGGATAGTCCTGCAGCCAGGCATGCGCCGCCCACCACGCCAATGGCGATGCGATTAGCAAGGCGACCAAAACCAGCACGAGAAATTCGCTGGATAGCAAGGTGAACAAAGAAAAAATACTGGCGCCCAGCACTTTTCGGATCCCGATCTCCCGCACCCTTTGTTCCGCGGTGAACATGACCAATCCCAACAATCCCAGGCAGGAGATAAAAATGGCGAGTATCGCAAAACAATTGGTAAGGCTGCTTACAATGGCCTCACTCTTATATAACTTCTGGTATTGCTCATCGACAAAATAATAATTGAACGGGAATTTCGGGTTCAACCCTTTACTGATCTTTTCAAGCCCGGCCAATGCACCTTTTGTATCCGCCGCTGCGGTGCGCACGAGGATATTTCCGCCGTTGTTTGCATCGCTCAACTGAACGATCAACGGGTTAATGCGTTCATGCAACGAGGTCAAATGAAAATCCTTCAATACGCCTATAATGACTCCCTTCACACCCCATAATTCCAGGGGCTTACCGATCGGATCTTTGTATTTCAATATCTTCAGCGTTTCTTCGTTGACCAGGTAAGCCGTGGAATCCGACACAAAATTCCTGGAAAAATCACGGCCTTGCAACAGTGTCAACTGCATCGTTTTTACGAAGTCGTAACCGGCGGCGGTGACCGTAAACTGCGGACTGGCGTTGGGATCTTTGCCGGTCCAGTTGACGGTGCCTGTTACATTGCCGCCGATTCCCGTTGGCGAACTGGAGAGACAGGTAACCGCCTTTACGCCCGGTATATCCATCGCCTGCTGTCTGAATACCTGGTAATGTTTGCCCAGATCTCCTTCCAAAGGAATATATAACAGGTTTTCCTTGTTGAAACCGAGATCGGCATGCTGTAAATAATCGCTTTGCCTCGCTACGACGATCGTGCCGATCACCAATACGATGGAAAGTATAAATTGAAAGACGACCAATCCCCTTCTGAACAGCAGAGAGCTTCCGCTGAATTTCAAAGCGCCCTTCAATACCTGGATGGGTTTAAAACCCGAAAGGACAACGGCAGGATAACTGCCGGCTATAAGGCCGGTGACGATCGTCAGCCCCGCCAGTTCCAGCCAGAAGGCATAGTTTGAAAAAGGGAACACGATGTGCTTCCCCGTCAGGGTGTTAAAAAACGGCAGCAATCCATTGACCAGCAAGACCGACAACAAAACAGCGACGCCGGTCGTGAACACCGCTTCGCTAAGGAACTGCGACACCAGGGATATGCGGACCGCTCCTGCCACCTTCCGTATCCCGATCTCTTTGCCGCGTTTTGCCGAGCGGGCGGTTGTAAGGTTCATGAAATTGATACAGGCGATCGCCAGGATGAAAAACGCCACCAGGCTGAAAAGCCGCACATATTCAATACGGCCTCCCGAAATTTCGCCGTTGACAAAATTTGAATGAAGATACAATTCGTTATAAGGCTGCATGTTCAGTTGCAGCCAGAAATTAGCGGTAAAACTGTGATTGTAGGTATTCAGGAATTTTTTCAGTTTTGATTGAACCACTGCAGCATTGGCCCCCGGACGCAGCATCATGATCGTTGCCGGGCTATTATTGCTCCAATCTTTCAGCCAGCCGTTATCCTGTAACACTGCTATCCAGTTGATGACGAAATCGAATTTTTGCGAAGCGCTCCCGGGGATGTCTGCAAAAACGGCCGTCACCGTAAAGTCCCTGGAGTTTTGATAGCGAATGGTTTTTCCCATGGCCGCCTGTGCGCCGCCAAAAAATCGCCGGGCCATTTTATCCGAAATGGAAATGGCTTCGGGTCTGTTTAATGCCGTTTCGGCATCGCCAAGCAATAACGGATAACTAAGCATCTTAAAATAGTCGGAATCAGCATAGATGCCGTCCTGCTTGATTATTTTTCCACCGGCTTCAAAAGTAGTTCCGTCGCCGTTGATGATTCCGCTGGCGTACTCCACTTCGGGGATATCCTTTTTTAGAGTCGGCGCCAGCAGACCGGGCGTCCAGTACCCCGCCACCATTTTCCCGTCCGCGTATTCCCGTTCATA
>PLXD01000088.1 GCA_003151295.1 Chitinophagaceae bacterium
ATTGGTAAGAGGCTGCATGGAATGTGCTGCCATACCCGCCCATAATCCCTTTGCTTGTTGCGTCTTAAATCGCCTGGCAAGGCGGGTCGCAGAGGAAAGAGCGGAAAGACCGAAACGGGTCATGTCGAGGGGATGTTCCGGGAAATGCAGGGGTCCCAATATATCTTCGGAAATACCGGGCCAACGCTGAACCAAAGGGCGTATAATATCGAGGTAGCTTTTTTCGTCGACCCCCAGGCCGTTTGCTGTCCTTTCCAGAGAATGATCCAATATGGCGGCCGTCCCGTCGTCGAAGGGATGTGCCGCGGCCAGCGGGGGATGTATGAACTCCAATCCATATTCAGCGAGTGGCAAGGTGCGGAAGAAGGGGGAAGCGACGGCAAGGGGATGAATAGCAGAACAGATATCATGCGTAAAACCCGGCAGGGTCAATGCTGCGGAACGCAGCCCCCCTCCGATCGTATCTTTTGCCTCCAGCAACAAAACGGAGTACCCTGACTGTTGCAGCTTGATGGCTGCCGCCAATCCGTTCGGACCCGAACCTACTACCACCGCATCAAAATCCTTTTTCTCCCGGATCATATACTATTGATTTATCAGGAATACATCAATGCCACACACAATTAACGCTTCTTCTTCAGAATTTCTTCAGAATACCCCACTACATTTAAAAAAAAATATGAACCAACGGATCCTTACCGCAGTCTTACTTACAGGTATTTTCACCAGCCTCTTTTCAAGCGCGCAAAATACGGATGGATTCCATCTCTCCAAAACCTTCTCCATTGCCAGTTCGGGCGGATGGGATTATATTTCCGTTGGCCCGGGTAACAATCGTTTATATGTATCCCATGGCAGCCAGGTCAATATACTGGATGAGGCAACAGGGGATTCCGTCGGCGTCATTCCCAATACGACGGGGGTACATGGGATTGCTTTCGACGCCCCTGCAGGGAAGGGATATACCAGCAATGGCAGGATCAATACGGTTATGNNCAGATCCCCACCGGTCAGAACCCTGATGCCATTCTATTCGATCCTTTCTCTAAACAGATCATTACCTGTAACGGCCGCAGCAGCGATCTCTCGCTGATCGATCCTTCCTCGGATAAAGTGGTAGCCACGATAGCCGTTGGAGGGAAACCGGAAACAGCTGTCTCGGACGGCGCAGGAAGGATCTTTGTAAATATCGAGGATAAAAATGAGATTGCAGTCATCAACCTCGCCACTAAGGCCGTCGAAGCCCATTGGTCACTGGCCCCCGCAGAAGGCCCTACCGGCCTGGCCATGGATTTGAAATCGAAATGCCTGTTCTCCGGGTGTGATAAAACACTGGTTGTCCTGGATGCTACCAATGGAAAGATCCTTGCTACCCTTCCGATCGGGAATGGTTGCGACGGGGTCGGTTTCGATCCGCAACTGCAGGATGTATTCGCATCATGCGGAGAAGGCATCCTGAGCATTATCCGCGAAGAACCAGGCAAGAAATTCAGGGTGTTGGGCAACCTTCCTACGAAGAGAAGCGCCCGGACCATCGCTATAGATGAATATTTGCATGAAGTATTCCTCCCTGCCGCTGATCTTGAAAAAACAGCCGCCCCGCATGAAAGACCGAAAATGATACCGGGAACATTCGGTGTGGTGGTGGTCGGCCGTTAGCAGGAGCTAACCCTTACAGCATGCGTCTGTTGCACTATTAGGTGTCTTACATGAATTGATAAAAAATGCTTATATTAGTTGGGCATACTATTATGCGACACTAAACAGGAGAATATGAAAGCCTTCGCCATTCTTTTATTCAGTCTGGCTATGGTCTGGCATCCTGCGGCAAAAGGACAGGATTCCAAAAAAAAGGTCCAAAAAGAAGCCAGGATCTCCGCCTTAATAGATTCCCAGTCCTATGTATTCAAAGCGCAGTCTGCTACTCCGACGAGCGGTCGCCTCAGGCAACTGACTTCCGAGTATGACCTTACCATAATGCCAACCACCGTCGTAAGCTATCAAGACTCCCCGCAAAAAAGGCGACTGGGATATTTTAATCAAACCAAAGGATGCCAGAGATGTCCAGCAAATGATCCTCACCGTTTTCGAAGACGGCTATAGCTCTCTGCAGGTCATCAGCACCAACCGGCAGCAGATCGGCTTTAACGGGTATATCACTGCTGTGAAACATAAATAGAATTATTGTCAATCCCTGATCGTCTTATTATTGACCAGCGGTTTGGCCCAGAAACCGATGACGAGAATATAGGCGAGGAAAATATAAATGAACAGCATCCCCGCCTTCAACCCTATATGATCGGCCAGCCAGCCGATCAACAGGGGTACGGCAGCTCCACCTACGATTCCCGTACAGAGAATGCCCGAGAAAGAGCCATGATGGGATGCCAGGGAATTCAGTGCCAGGGAGAATATGACGGAGAACATGAGAGAGATCGTAAANNCGAGCACGATCATTGTAAGAATGGCAAATACAATAAGCAGTTTACGGCTGTCGAATAGTTTGAGAAGGACGAGATTGAGCAGGCAACCCAGCGTCATTAAGCCCCAGAACCAGGACACGGCATTAGCCCCCACCGTGAGCGTATCCTTGCCATGATACTGGTGGAGAAATTCCGACATCCAGTCGGATATTCCCTGCTCCACTCCTACATAACTGAATATCCCCAGAAAGAACAATATGACGACAGGCTTCTTTATCAGTTGCACATGCGCAGCCAGTGTGCCTGCGCGTTCATCTTCGTTGAGAACGACTTTGGGAAATCTCGAGAACAGGACCACAAAGATCATGGCCAGGATCAGAACCAGGAAGATCCAGTACAGGGAGGTCCAGGTATATAGCGGGTTGGTGATCTTTTTCAAAGCAGCAAGGAAGAAATTGATATCGGTGGAAGAGGACCTCAGCCCGGCTTCTACATTCGTATATACGCGGGGGCTCAGGAAAGAAGCCAGCCCGAACAGCAACTGGGCCAGCACGGAGTTAAATGCGAAATGTTCTTCCCCGCCCGAAATACGAAGCAGCGGATTGATCACGACCTGTAACATAGCCATTCCCATTCCGATCAGGAACAGGGAAAGTAGGCTGATGGTATAACTGGCGAACAAACTGATGAGTGCGGCTCCCAAAAAAGCGACCCCAAAAGAAATGATCATAGCCTTCTTTTCCCCATAGATCTCTATAAACATCCCAGCTGGAATGGACATGACCGCATAGGCTATGAAAAAGGAAAAAGGCAGGAAGGCGACCGTCGAATAACTTAAATGAAAACTTTGCTGGATATCCGGGATCAGTGCACCCAGGATATTGGTGATAAAGGATATTACGAAAAACGTAAGAAAAACGATCCCGACCATATAATAATTTCGCTTCATTCGAAAAAAGTTTTAATGAGCTGTGAAATCCTTCTATCCATTCAATCTTTTATCAGTATGATTCTTCCGCCAATATAATCTTTTTACCAGTTCAATCGTCCTGCCTGTTCAATCCTTTTGTTTGTTCAATCCTTCTCATCCTTCCATGCAGTCCTTCCTCTTGTGTGGCTCTTCTACCTATTGGTTCTTCTACCTGTGCAATCCTTTTCTCCTGAGCCACGCTAATAATTGTTCCGGGTAGTTCGTCTGGATAAAATTCGCCTGCGAAGCATTCTTCAACAGGCTTTCGAAACCGCTTCCGGTCGATCCGTTGCGAACTGCCTTCTCTTCCAACTCGTCGTATTTACCCAGCGCATTGATCCAGACCCGCATGCCCGCCGCCCGGATCCTCCCCATGAGGGTATCACTATAAAACGACTCATCTACATGCACCGCAGGAAATCCCCCCATCCGCAAGATGGCGAGTACATCTTCGTTCTTATAGGCCCGGGGCATAATAGGCACCCGGTTGTCAAGAACCCTGTAATCCGTGGCTTCCTTATAGTCATAAATGAAGAAAAATACCTGTTGTTCCATCCCGTATTTTCGTAGAAGACGATAGGTTTCCTGTTTGGCGGACAAGGTTTCCTCTTTGAAATCGATATCGATCAGGATATGGCCTTTTGCCTTTTTCAGGGCCTCTTCGAAAGTTGGGATCTTCCAGGTGGAAGGCTTTCCGTCCTGCAACAGGCGGAACGACTGCAATTCTTTATAGCTGAGCTCACTGACGGCACCTTTACCGGTAGTGGTCCGGTCGATATCCTTATCGTGCATCAATACCAACACCTTATCCCGGGTCTCCCGGACATCCAACTCTACGATATCGATCCCCGCTTCTATGGCCCTGCCGATGGCAGGCAGGGAGTTTTCGGGGAAAAGGCCATGGTCGTCACGATGAGCGGAGATGAGGATCCTGTCCGGTCGCTTATACAGGTCCGATAGGATCTGCTTCAGATCGGAGGGTTGGGCCACTGCCGACTGCACCAGGAAGACAAAGGCCGGGAAAAGGACCCGGCATATTCGCTTCCTCGATTGAAAAAACATGCGCTCCATTTAAATAGGTTAATAGATTATTAACGCACCCCCTCTTTCTTTAAATATTCCACCAGGGCGGCCGGATGATCGGACTGCATACCCTGCACTTTTTCGGCCAATGCCTTCTCCCAGGTCGCCGGACCTTCATCCTTCTGCTGAACATCCAGCCATACGGCGATATGTCTTTGCCTGAAAAGACTGTAAATATCCGTACCGTACTGCCCTATCGAACCGTCAACACCCACGATCGGATAACGGTCCAGGAAGGCGGCAATCCCGGCGGAATCCTTTATCTCGTCGGGGATACTGGTAATGATGGGCATAGCGGGCGCAACCTTACCCCATGCTGTTATCTGTTCAAGGCTATTGGCATATACCACGATATGCTTCTCCATCCCTGCCTTTTTGATCATGGCATAGGTCAAGCCCGGGTCTGCCTCTTTAAAATCAAGATAAATATTTACTTTATGGCTGCACAGGGCCAGCACTTCCTGGAAAGAAGGAACCCTTACGGCCTGGTTATGCACGGCGTCCCTGATCTCCAATCCCCGGATCGTGGCATAGTCCAGGTCCCTGATCGCTCCCTTCCCATTGGTCATCCTGTCAACGGTTTCATTGTGCATCACGACCAGGATACCGTCCCGGGCGGTGCGTAGATCCACTTCCACATAATCGACGCCATCATCTATCCCCTGCTGATAGGCAAGCAGGGTATTTTCCGGAAGAACGGTATGATCTCCGCGATGGGCGATCACGACATGGCGATGACCGGTAGCGGGTAATGGATTCGATTTCCCTGTCTGTCCGGTCGTTTGCAGAAAAAATATAGAGAAGACAACGCACAAAAAAGACCCGTTCATCATAATCGTTTTTATTTTTTTACTCATACTTGCTATTATATTATATCCTGATCCTGTTATATCGCGGTCCTCCTGAAAAGCTTGCACCGGACAGGCCTCTTAGGTAGTCCGAACCTTGTGTCCTTTATACGCATAAAGCAGGATAGCCAGGTAGCAGGGTATCACGATCCAATACGCATGATGCTTGTCAAATTTGCCGGCCAGGTATCCGTATAAAAGAGGAAGAATGGCGCCACCGCCGATGGCCATGATCAGCATGGAGGAAGCGATCTTTGTAAATTTTCCCAGGCCGCTGATCGCCAGTGGCCAGATGGAAGGCCAGATCATCGCATTGGCGAAACCGCACAGAGAGACAAAAACCACCGAAACTGCTCCGCTGGTCATCAATGCCGTCAGCGCGAAAAAGATGCCCAAAACAGACGAATACCGCAGCGCCTTCTCCTGGCTCAGGTATTTGGGGATACAGACCGCCCCTACCAGGTACCCGATCAGCATAAAGATCTGTGTGAGGCTGCCAAAATACCTCGATGAAGACAAAGGAATATGATAGTAGACGCCATAATTGATCACTGTGTCACCCGCGATCACTTCCACACCCACGTAAAGAAAAAGCGTGAGGACTCCCAGCAGAAGGTGAGGGAACTGAAAGATGCTGGTTTTGGCCTTTCCGCCCTGCGCCAGGGCGGGAACGGTTGCGCCTCCCGGAACTGCCGCCACCGCTGCGATCTCCGCTTCCATCATAGCGTCCTCTTCCGGATCGCTGTTTATTTCCGGCAAGCCGGAAAAAAATGCCAGCACAGCCAGCAGGACGAGCACGATCGTAATAATCGCATAGGGAAGGATCACCCGACGGCCCAGTTCATCCAACAGGACGATACGTTCGGCAGGGCTAAGCAATTTGGCCTGTTCCCCGATCTTGTCGGCGTTTTCAAGTATGACGGACCCCAGCACAAGAGGCCCCAAAACAGCCGCAACTCCATTGCACATCCCCATAAAGCTCATTCTTTTGGCGGCGCTTTCGCGCGGGCCCAGGATGGTCACATAAGGATTGGCCGCTGTCTGCAGCAGGGTCAGCCCCATTCCCTGGACGAAAAGACCTACCAGAAACAAAAGATATTGACGGTTGATGGCTGCCGGAATAAATAACAGCGATCCGATAGCCATGAACAGCAGTCCGAGGGAAATCCCCTTTTTATAACCGGTCCTGCTCAGCACCGGAGAAATAGGGATAGCCATGATAAAGTAAGAGATGTAAAAAGCAAAAGTCACCAGGTAAGACTCGAAGATATTCAGTTGACAGGCGATCTGCAGATAGGGGATCAATATAGCGCCCAGCCAGGTCACAAACCCGAAGACAAAAAACAGGATTCCAATAATTACCATGGGGCTGGCAAAGCGTCTGGGCAGGCCAGGTACGGAGCTATCTTCTTGCATATGATTATTTACCGGTCGTTTCTGTATGATCCAATGCTTCTTTAACACTTCCGTATTTGAGCAAAACGGTCTTTGCGTCCGCATAGTCTTTCATGCCCGATTGCTCCATCAGGATCTTTACGGCCCGGTCTGTGATCTTATCGTTGATCAGTTTCACATGCACCATCCTGTTATCGAGTACCCGTCCCAGTTGTATCATTACGGTCGTACTGATCATATCGAATATCATCTTCTGCGCCGTCCCGCATTTCATGCGCGTACTGCCACTTAGGAATTCCGGGCCGGTGATGACTTCCACAGGCAGATCGGCCTCGGCTGCCGCCTCGGTGGAATGATTACTCGTCAGGCAACCCGTAGTGATCCCATGCAGGCGGCATTGCCGGAGCGATTCCACGACAAAGGGCGTACTGCCGCTCGCAGTGATGCCCAATACGATATCTTTATCCGAAACCTTGCGTTCCTGTAACATCTTCCAGCCTCCGTCCCGATCGTCCTCCATTTCTTCCCTCGCTTCGATCAGCCATTCGACCCCTCCCGCCAGTATAGGCTGTACCATCTCCGCGGAAACGCCAAAAGTAGTTGGCAATTCGATCGCATCCAGCACAGAAAGTCTCCCCCCGCTGCCGGCCCCAAGATAAAACAGCCTGCCACCGGCTTTCAGCTTCTGTACAATAGAATTAATCAGCTTATTCAACTGGGGCAGCGCTTTTTCGATAGCGAGCGGAACAATCTTGTCTTCATTATTGATATTGGCAGTAAGCTCTTCAACAGTCATCTTCTCCAGGTGCCTGTATTTCGAAGGTTGTTCTGTGATCTTCATATTATTCTTCCCTATTTAACGGAGAGCTTGTATCTCCCATATGAAAGAGACAATAGTTGCCATTCGATACCCGCCCTGAAAAATATTTTTTTAACCTTTTTTAAACGTATAAATTTTAACGGCGCTATTATTGACGCCGAATAACAGCCTCTTAGGATTGCCCCCTACCGATCCCAATTCGAGCACACTGCGGATATCATCCCTCAGATTGAGGCCACTCTGAGCCTGCGGCACATACCTGAAATTACCTTTACCGTCGTTTAGCAGGAGCGTCCCATGCCCTGCCCGGTAGCGCCCAAAACGGATCCTAGTCCACTGATTGCCCCCGGCCAGCACCAGGTCTTTTTTCCCATCCCCGTCAATATCCTCGGCGGCGATCGCATATACCGGCCCATACTGGGCCTCCTGGGGAAGGTCCCTTTTAAGGAACCCGGAATCACCCCTGTTCTCCAACCAGATCGAATTCAGGAGCCCGGCTTTGAGCGGACCGGCATCCTTCAGTTCATCCGGGTTGAAGAGATCCTTTATGGTGGCATCTGCATACTGATGATATTCTATAAATTTTTTCTTTAAGGAGGGGATCTCACCNNAGGGAAGCTGCCGGATAAGACACTCCGCCAATGAAATAACAGAAGATAGGATCTATGGAACCATTCCCGTCGAAATCCTTGTAATAAAGAGTAAGTGGTTCCTTATCGCTGGCCTTGAACTGGTTATTCAGGCCCTGGTTGCCCAGCACCAGGTCCAGGTCCCCATCCCCGTCCAGGTCCGCAGCCTGTATCGTATTCCACCAGCCCGTAGACGGGAATTTAATATATTTATCCGATGCGTCTTCCAGCCTTCCGCTCTTGTTGAGGAATACTTTGATAGGCATCCACTCTCCGACCACCACAAGATCGGGACGCCCGTCCTTATTCAGGTCGATCCATATGGCATCGGTGATCATGCCGATCTGCGCCAGGGCCGGAGCAACCTGTGCGGTAGCATCCCTGAAATGGCCCTTACCATCGTTCAATAAGATCTTGCTTTCCGGCGCAACCGGGTATTTGCCTGGAACCACCCGCCCACCGATGAACAAATCCAGGCTCCCATCCCCGTTGATATCGGCAGCTTTCACGCAACCGGCACTGATCGGAAGAAAAGGAACGGCCCCTTTGGCCCTGCTGAAATGTCCCTTCCCATCGTTTAGGTATAACCGCCCTTGCAGGGCGGAATCATTCTCTTCGAATGCATATCCTCCGCCGGCTATATAGAGATCCGGATTGCCATCCCCATTGGCGTCGAAAAATTCTGCCGCCCCGGTCTCTCCCAGGGAATCCTTTTCTATGTCCGGTTGACGGGAGGGCAGCAGAACGCCGGAGGCCGACTGAAGGAATATCCGGGCCGGATGCCCCTTCGATCCGCCTATAAAGACATCCTCCAATCCGTCATGGTTGATATCTGCCTTTGCCAAACAGGGGCCCCGGTGAGATATATAATTTAACAGTAAGGGTTGTATGTCGAAATCATTAAAATTATTTTCAAGGTATACGGGACCGGGAGTCGCAGAGGCTGTAAGGAAAGGATGGGCGGGATGAAGGGCCGCTGAGGCAGCTTTGTAGTCCCAGACCCCTGATGCGTCTTTTATGGGTACTTTAATGGCCTGGTCGGCCTTTACCTGCCGAAGCACCTGGAATTTGTCATTCGGCCAGATGATCAGCACGGAATCGATGAGGGTATGGTCGCCAACTCCAAAATTCAATACAGGATCTACAGAAGACTGGAATCCCCGGACAGGAAAAGCTTCCTGGTAAAAGATCGTATCCCTGCAGAATAATTTTATTTTAGAGCCGATGCCTGTGCTGTTCCTGGGATCGCCCTGCAACGCAATTTTCAGGTAATGGCCCTTGCCCATCTTACGGCCGTTATTCCTATAGATACCTGCATATTCGTTGGTATTGTTGATCACCAGGTCCAGAGCTCCATCATTATCAAGATCGGCATAGGCTGCGCCGGAAGAAACAGTCTTTTGGGTGAGTCCCCAGTCCTCGTTGATCCTGGAAAAAGTATTATCGCCGTTATTGTGAAAGAGATAGCTCATGCCCGGGCTTGAAGGCATCTTATCGATAGCCGACTTAACGAGATCGTCTTTCTCTCCGCCATTTCCCCGAAGGGCTATGTCAACTGAATATTTCANNGGATTTCAGGAAATCCATATCGGTATAGTCTTTCACATAGCCATTGGTAACCAGCAGGTCCTTGTTCCCGTCATTGTCAAAATCCGCGAACAGGGGCGACCAGCTCCAATCCGTATTGGAGACCCCTGCCAGCTGGCCTATCTCGCTGAACGTGCCGTCACCGTTAT
>PLXD01000443.1 GCA_003151295.1 Chitinophagaceae bacterium
ATAGCCCAGGGCCTTGTTCTTGATGATGAGCGGGTCGACGGCCGTCACGTGCAGGCGCTTGCTCTTTAAATAATAGTGAAAGCGCAGGGACTTCCGGTTGGTCAGCTTACAGTCAGCGGCATTTTCAGTGGTTCCGATGAAGTTATCCATGAAGAATTTTCCAAATTTCTGCCAGCCGTCCTTCATATAAGGTTCAACGGTAAAGGCTTCCAGCTCGGAGGCTTTTTCGGAGAGGGCTAAATTCAACACGATGGGAAGGTTGCGGCTGCTGAACTCCCGGGAAAAGGTCTTGTAGCCAATGGCAGAGATGATGATCTCGTACCTTCCGTCGGGAATCCCCGCCAGTACAAAACTGCCGTCGGCATGGGTGATGGTGCCTTTGGAGGTGCCATTGAGGAATACGCTGATGCCGACCAGTAGTTTGCCATTGGCGGAGTCTTTGATCAATCCCGACAAGGTATTGTTTGGCGACTGGGCAAAAAGGCAGGAGGCGGTCAACAGGGCGATCAGCAGGGCTAAAATCCTTTTCATGGAATACAGGAAAATTTAATGCCATGAAAATAAAACAAAAAAATTGGCCGGCCTCTATTCCAGCCCGAAAAGTCCTTTGTTTAACAATTGCAGGGTCTCCGTCTTGTGGGCGGAGGGGATCAGCAGGGATACATTATGCTTGCTGCCTCCATAGCTCACCATCCGAATGGGAACCGGGGTCATCGCCTCGAATAATTTATACAGGACGTCTTTGGTCTGAACGATCTCATTGCCGACAATGGATACAATAGAAAGATGCTCTTCCACTTCGATCGTACCCAGCGGTTCCAGCTCTTTAACGATCTCTTTCAGGTTGGCCACACTGTCGATCGTAACGGAAACGGCTACTTCCGAAGTAGTGATCATATCGATGGGCGTACGGTATTTCTCGAAGACCTCGAATATTTTGCGGAGGAACCCATAAGCGAGCAGCATGCGGCTGCTCTTGATATTGATAGCGATGATCCCGTCCTTGGCCGCAACGGCTTTCACACCGACAGAACCAGCTTCCTCTGTGATCAGCGTACCCTTCGCTTCCGGCTGCATGGTATTGAGCAGCTTCACGGGCACTTTAAAGTGCTGGGCAGGCCAGATAGATGCCGGATGCAAAATTTTCGCCCCAAAATAAGCCAGTTCGGCGGCTTCTTCAAAGCTTAGCTGCTCAATGGCCCGGGTCTTTTTCACGACACGGGGGTCATTATTGTGCATCCCATCGATATCGGTCCAGATCTCGCAGACGGAAGCATGAATGGCTGCGGCGATCAGGGAGGCGCTGTAATCGCTGCCGCCTCTTTTTAAATTATCGACTTCTCCCCGGGCATTGCGACAGATATAACCCTGGGTAATGAACAGGGACTTGCCTTTATATTGCTGAAGCAGATGACTGAGCTTTCCTTTGATCGTGCTAACCTGCGGTTCATCGTGAATGTCTATGCTCATGAACTCCAGGGCCGGCAAAAGAACATGGTCGATCCCTTTTTCTTCGAGGTATACGCTGAATAATTTGGTAGACAATAATTCACCTTGTGCCAGTATGTCTTTATTCAAGGCCTCGCTGAAGGATATTTTCAGGATGATGGTAAGAAACTCGAAGTGCTCGGCTACGATCGAGGCCGCCCGGGCCAGCGCTTTTTCTCCCTTCACCAGTTCCTTAATAAAAGATTGATAATGAGCTTCAAGCTTACCGATCTGCTGGTGGGCCTGTTCGCGGTCACCGGTGGCCATAGAGTGGCCGATCTCCACCAGGGCATTCGTTGTTCCGCTGAGTGCGCTGAGAATGACGATCGTCGGTTCCGCGTCTTTGGTGATCAACTGGCTTACCTGGTGCATACGTTCCGGTTTTCCTACGGAAGTACCTCCAAATTTCATGACTTTCATCTGAATCTTTTTTACTTCGGTTTTTAAAGTCTTTGTCCGGGCCGCATTTATTTTTTTGGACTGCAAAGATACAGTCTGTGGGTTTAGAAAATTTTGAAAAGTTAAGGAAACTCCACACCAAATTTCTCTGCCAACCCTTTCAGTTCCTCCAGGACGACTCCGAACAGGGGAATACCCGATTGCCTGCGTATGAATTCCATCTCCCGCTCGGGATCGCCGGGGATCAGTACTTTCTCATGACCGGCGACCGGGGTGGCCGACCGGAAACGGCCGATCCATTTATCCATATCCTGTTTAAATTCATCGGCAGGTCTGAATGCATCGAGGCGCATGGCCCCGAAAAAATGCCCGATGCCCTTGCCAGGCATACCGGTGGGCATGGGAACATAGGCGGGGAAGGGAGGCACCCAGGGACCGTAGTTTGCACCGCTGAGCACGGCGGAAAAGATATCGACGATGGCGCCCAGCGCATACCCCTTGTGGCTGCCGTGTTCCCGGTCACCGCCCAAAGGCAGGAGAGCCCCTCCCGTCTTCAGGGCATGAGGATCGGTCGTGCTGTTCCCCTTTTTGTCCTGGATCCAGCCTTCAGGAGCTTGCTGACCTTTGCGCTGGAGGATCTCCAGTTTCCCGTTGGCGGCTGTCGTAGTGGCCAGGTCCGCCACGAAAGGAGGTTCCGTTCCGGCTGGCACCGCCACGCAAATGGGATTGGTGCCGAGCAAGCGTTCCGCGGAAAAAGTAGGCGCGACAAGGGCGCTCGCATTGGTCATGGCAATACCGATCATATCGTTCTCTACCGCTTTTAACGCATGGTAGCCAGCAATGCCGAAATGATTGGAGTGCTGTACACTGACCCAGCCTGTCCCCACCTGCCTCGCTTTTTCGATGGCCACCTGCATGGCAAAAGGGGCTACTACCAGGCCCAGGCCTCCATCTCCATCGACAACGGCCGTAGAAGGGGTCTCGTGGATGATACGGATAACCGGGCGGGGATTGGCCCTCCCTGCTTCCTGCAAACGCACATAGCCTATCAGCCTGGCCACGCCATGCGAGTCTATACCCCGCAGATCGGCGCTGAGCAGGGCCGTAGAAGCGGTGAGTGCGTCTTGCGGGGAACAACCGATCTTTTGGAAGATCTCCCGGGTAAAATTCAGCAGCTGCTCATAAGGTATTAGTCGTTCCATCCGTTTCTTTTAGGTCGTCAAAGATCGCACGTTTCATCGCTTATGCCTTCAGCTTCATATTCACCGGATCCCATTCTATGATCTTCTTATGAAAATAGCTCTCATTGGCGGCAAGACACGGAGCCGAAGCCCGGAAGCCGAAGAGGGGATCTTCCACAAGAGTCGTTCCGCTACGCACGCCTTGAAAAAAATTAGTGAAATGGTCCAGGTGCATGTCGTATCCATCCGGCGCTTTGTAGACCGTAGGGCTGGCAGAAACTTCTTTCTGGTCGTCTGCAGACCAGCGTTGGTTGTATTGCTTTACCAGTTCATCCTGCATGCCCTGCGGGTAGGTTGCCAGGGAATCCCAGCCGCCGATACCGGGAGCTTTGGACATCTTATGATGACGGATCGTGAAGCCATCGCCGTCCAGTTCCATCACGCCTTCCGATCCGATGAGCCTGAGCGTGCTGGTCTCGCCCTGCCCGCTAACGAAATTTACGCGAATTGCCAACTGGAATGCGGGATTCTCTTTGGTCTCGGGATAGGACATGATGGCCGTCATCACATCCGGTACATCGCGGCCATCCTTCCAGTAAGCAATCTGCCCGGAAGCAAATATCTTATCGGGTCCCTGGGAACCGGTAATAACGTGGATACCCGAAATAAGGTGCACAAAAAGGTCCCCTGCGACACCGGTCCCAAGCGCGCGGAAATGACGCCACCAGAAGAATTTTTTTGGATCGTAGGGAGAGGCGGGCGTGCCGGCGATATAACGGTCCCAGTCCACCGTCTGCGGCGAAGCATCCGTTGGTAAGGTATATTCCCAGGCTCCCAGTGCGCTCTGCCGGTCGAAAGAGGCTTCGATGCAACTGAGTTGGCCAATCTCGCCGGCCTTATAGAGTTCCCGCGCTTTGGCATATACGACGCTGCTCACACACTGGCTGCCTATCTGCATGGTCTTTTTACTGTGCTGCCAGGCAGCTATCAGCGGGAGGCCATCGCCAAGCTGCTGTACCATTGGCTTTTCACCGTAGACAGCCTTGCCCCGGTTCAACGCATCGATGGCGATCCGGGCATGCCAGTTGTCACTGGTAGCCACGAGGACGGCATCGACGTCCTTCCGTTCAAGGATCTCCCGGTAATCCCGGGTCGTGAACAGGTCTTTGCCGTGCAGCTCCCTGGCCCTTTCCAGTCGCCCCGTATAGAGATCGCATACGGCGGCTAGTTCGACGCCGGGAACTTTCAGGGCCGTATTCACGTCATTATTACCCATGATCCCCATGCCGATACAGGCAATGCGGATCTTGTCATTGGCGCTGATCTTTTTCTCATAGGGAATAAGTTGGGTCTTGTTTTTCGGTTCTCCGGCGAAAGCAGGAAGGGTGCCGGAGGAAAGCAGCAATCCGGTGGTTCCGAGTTGTTGCAGGAATTTGCGACGGGAAGAAGGTGTCCGGGGCATGAGCAGTTGGTTT
>PLXD01000525.1 GCA_003151295.1 Chitinophagaceae bacterium
GTAATGAAGCCTGGTTCGTGCATACACCCGGGCTGAAAGTCGTCTACCCTTCCACTCCGGCGGATGCAAAAGGTCTTTTGATCGCCGCGATCAACGATCCCAACCCGGTCCTTTATTTCGAGCACAAGGCCCTTTACCGGAGCATCAGCGGCCCGGTACCCCCGGATTATTATGAGATAGAGATCGGGAAGGCCAGGCTGGTGCATTCAGGGGAGAATGTTTCCATCATCACTTATGGCGCCGGCGTACATTGGGCGACAGCCTACGCGGAGCAGCACCCGGAACTATCTATCGGAATATTGGATCTGAGGACCTTGCTGCCGCTGGACTATGAAGCGATCCGCTCGTCCGTCAGGGCATCCGGCAGGGTGCTGATACTGCATGAAGACACGCTGACGGGTGGCATCGGCGGAGAACTGGCCGCCTGGATCGGCGAGCATTGCTTCGAATGGCTGGATGCACCGGTCATCCGCTGTGCCTCCCTGGATACGCCCGTGCCCTTCAATACGGAGCTCGAGAATAATTTCCTGGCCCGTTCGAGGCTCGACGAATGCATACAAAAATTAATGAAGTATTGATGCCGGAATTGTATATCATAGCGGGACCGAAAGGTAGGGAAAGAGAAAATAATTATTAACTTTGAATTGTGGCAAAAGCTACTTGAAAATGAAAAATAACCTTCCTGCAAAAGATATCAGCATTTCGCTTGAGAAGAGCCTGAAAAAGGTCCGGGAAAAACTCATCGCGCAAGAAAAAAAGAATGACGGCTACCTGGTCGTAGCCGGGAAAGACGGCAAAGTAAAGAAGATACCTGCTAAAGATCTTTAATATTCCCCATCAATTTATGGATTCAATCAGGATGCGATCAATGGCCACCCCACCTGGATTGGTATGAGAACCTGGATGGAGTTGTCGATGAGATCCGGGAAGAGATCGCGGAAAAAGGGTATAAAAAAACGTTTCTTTTTGAATTGTAGAATATATGCGAGTTTTTTAACTGCTGTAAAACATTGGTTGTTTCTTCCAGGCTAGTAAAAATTCTTTATCCGTAAAAGCTCTCAGTATCCACAAACCATCCTTTTCTACCAGACTCGTAAGTTTAAGGGTAGTCGACTTTTCGGTCTTGTACCATCCCGTAGGTGAACTCATACTATTTTGTGATGAAAATATTAGAATGGAGTTCCCTTCTGCCAGTTCTTGTACAACGGCACAATAATTTTTGTATGAGCTTTCCTGAACCCAGATATCTATCAGGAATAGTAGTCTGGAATTTTCAGGATTGTTGTACGATGTATTTTCCTTTGACTTGTGTCCAAATAACTTCTTAAAGAAATTCATCTGAAATTTATTTCATCTAAATGACTTATTTGAGTGCAGAACCGGATAATCACAGCTTTATTCCCCTGCGCCTTTCTCCCCGACAAACCATTGTTCCTTGTTCCTGAACAGCACATTAAAGGTGGTAAAAGATCCGTAGATCCGGGTAATATACTGTTGCAGATTGACCTTGTCTTCATCGCTCAGTCCCTTATGACCGTTGATCTGCTGTTCCAGTACCCGGAGCCTGTCCCTGGCCATCACGATCTTGTGGAAGAAGGAGTCGATCGGCACTTCCTTGGGTTTTACGGATTTGTCGCCTGAATGAAGGACCATGGTGCCTCCTCTCCATTTGTCGCCGAGGGGAACGATCTCATTCAGACCACCCCAGAGCCGCAGGATCTTTAACAGGGATTTCTCCACTTCGGAATGGGTTTCAATTTCTTCAGTGACATTCTCCGGAATGATCTCATCCAGGTGCGTATCAGTCTTGTCTATCTCCTTGATACCATGGTGAATGAAGGAGATCAGGTAGACGGCGTACTTCACGCCCACAATTACACCCGGCCCGTATTGGGTATGCTGCAGCCGGGTGCCTATTCCAAGCGTCAATTGTTCCATATTATCTGGTTTTGAAAAGCAAATATAAAACTCTGTTAAGGAATATTACTCCGGGGTTGAGAAAGCCAGGATCACGGTCATCATTATTCCAATGTTAATCGCATCATCATTGATCGGGATCATTAGGAGTCCGTCCGGGAAATGATTAAATTTAGGGTAGTAATTTCTTGCCAAATGAAGAAGCCGGTAGCTATATCTGTTACGGTTATTAATGCTGCCATTGTCCATCCTGTATCCCTCTCCGATTACAGATGCTGCAGGAAAGGATTCCTATCTATAAAGTTGCCAGGAACCCGGTGTGCAAAGGGGATATCCTTAGGGTAAAATATTTCTTCAGCAAGGATGCAGGATCGGAGATCAGAGACCTCACGCTGGATAATCTGAGGGCTGCTTTCCCGGATAACCACGTATTTGACGATGCGGTAGATACCCAGTTCAGAACGGACAGCGAGTTATATGCTTATCACAATTTTCACAAGTGTTATAAGCTGAACAGGATCTATAACAGTATCAATAACTAGATGCAGCATCAATAATCAGATCCCGGCAGCAGCACAATCTTTCATCAATGATGGAATCCCGCAAACTTAAACAATGTCTTGCACACATGCTGCTATTGATGCAATCGACGCCTCCGCAGGACCATCCCTCACGCTCTTGCCTACAAACCAAGATAGCGGATGGGCCGAGGACCAGCGGCGTTGCGCAATAGNNGACGTGTGCAGAACGTAGACGTGTCTTCATCAGCCTGAAATTATTGAATCTTTGCGAACTCATACGGCGTATACTCCACGAAGTCCGCGACTTTCACAGTCACCGATCTGACTTTGCCGTTCTCTACGGTAAACGGGAATACGGCCCTGCTGAATTCCGGATCCGTAAAAATGGCATAGAAGCGGTTGCCTCCCAGCGACTGCAGCAAAGCATACATGTCGGGGTGATGCGAGAATCTCATCCTCAGTTCTCCTTTTTCCAGGACTACCTGCATATCCCCATACACCTCGCTAAAGTATTTGCCGGTATAGGCTACCGGGGGCAGGTCTGCTGTCAGATGCATGGCTGCCGAGTCCTTTAGCTCCTTGTCATTTTTATCGTCTTCCGCCCTTTCTTTATTGAAATAATACTGGTAGATCTTGTTGTAATTTCGGTAACGCAATTTCAGCCATGCATCCAGTATTTCCCGTTGTCCCATACCCCTTCATCCAAACTACTTTTCCGTTTTTCACGATGCAGACGGCTACCCCCGGAATATTCCAATCGTGTTGGGCATGGGCGATATAGCTGTCCAGGCTATCCCTTAAAAAAGAGGGTATACTATCCTGTGAAAAGGCAGACAAGGCAGGCCATAGGAGCAACATGACTGCCAGCAGACCGAGGGATCTTTTGATAGAGTGACACATATAATAATGGTTAATAATCCGGAAAATAATAAAAATAGCCCGGATTCAGGGGGTTGCGGTGAGATCAGGATCTTAGTATGACTTTTAGTCCTGGTTCTACGGCGTCCGGGATGGCGGCGGTGTAGGGGGGGTATANNCAGGGTTTGATGAAGGGGGTGCCGGTGGTTTTTGCTCTCCCTCTTCGCTGATGAATTGCTGGTACGCCAGTTTGATATAATCCAGGAACTCATAGTCGGAGGAATTCTTAGCGAATTGATAAGAAGGCCGGTACCGGATCAGGAAGGTAGGCAGATCATTGTCACTGATATGGGTAACCCGTTTGACGATAGCCCCGCTAAACTTGTGGTCGATGAATTTTTCCCGCTCATCGTCCACCAGCCTGTGTTGAAAGGCGAGGAGGCGGCGTGTCCTGTCGAACCGGAACATATTAATCAGCGCATCGAGGTCCAGTCCGACCCCCAATCCTTGTCCCGGGCTATTAATACTCAGACCGGGCTTCCTGAAATCGAAGATCTTCGCATAATCCTTCCGATTTTGCAGGGAATCCATACGGTAATTTCTGGGCGATACCCGGACCTCCTTAAGTTCGGTGGGATCCACGTGGAGGGCCAGATCGAAATTGTTAAAGACATTCATGTCCCGGACCGGGTATTTCATGGTCGCTCTGCCCTAGTAGGAGAAAGAGAGCGAATCCTGTTCCTGCACGATGATCATGTAATTGCCATTGGAATCGGTGGTGGTGCCTTTGCCGGAAGTGCTGATGACGCTGACGGCTGTCAGCGGCCTGGTCCTGTACATATTGTATATGGTTCCCCGTACGGTCACCTGCGCCCCGACCTGCTCACCAGCGAACAAAAGCCAGATACAAAGCGAGACCCCTAAGATTTTATATACAAAACGATGCAAAGGCAAAAATTTAAACGGTGATATTACTACCAAAACCGGAATTAACGATTTCCAGATTATTCTTTTAACGTTGATTTTGCAGATCGATGACTTCTTCAATGATTGTTGGATAATTCGAATGTTCCAGCGAATGGATCTTTTCTGCAAGCGATTCCGGTGTGTCCGTTCTTTCAATGGGGCAACGGGCCTGGAAAATGGTCTGTCCATGATCATACAGTTCGTCTACATAATGAATGGAAATCCCGGACTCCGTTTCTCCGGCTTCGATCACGGCCCGATGGACATGCATCCCGTACATGCCCTTTCCGCCGTATTTCGGAAGCAGGGCCGGGTGGATATTGATGATCCTTCCCCGATAGGCCAGCACCAGGGCGGAAGGGATCTTCCAAAGAAAACCCGCCAGCACGATGAAATCGATCCTTCTTTTCTGTAATTCCTCCACGTAAGCACTTCCTTTGAAAAAAACTTCTTTTTCTATCAGGAGGCAGGGGATATTTTCTTTTTCCGCGATTCCTGTCACCCCTGCGCCTGGTTTGTTACAAACGATCAGGCCTACTTTTATCGAACGATGCCCCCTGAAATGGTCTATGATGTTTTGCGCGTTGCTTCCCGCCCCGGAAGCAAATATTGCCATACAATGCATTTGCCAAAGCTACAGGAATGAAATCATAAAATAAAAGCCTCCGGTAGCCCGGCAAGTCCTAGGGGAGTTCTGAGGAAGATTTTCCACAACCATTCTATTGACAAAAACATGACAAAAGGGAATGACAAACTTGCGGAATCTGCTGAAACCCACGCCAGACGTGGTAAAAAAAATTTTTACCATGTTGATATTTTGTTAAAATCCTGACTTATTTTTGCACCCTGTCCAGGAGATTTTTCCACATTTATACAGATTGTATATATGATCCATCATAGACCGATCGTCAAGAAGTTATTCCTCAGTATCCTGCTCTCTACCGTAGTAATTATTGGTAACAGTTTGTTCGCACAGGATGGGAAAGCTCTTTTCCAGTCCAACTGCGCCTCCTGTCACAACCCTCTTAAAGTGGTGATAGGGCCCGCCTTGAAAGGAGCCGCCGACAGGATACCTGATAAGAAACTGCTCCATGACTGGATCCAAAACAATCAGAAGGTGCTGGCCTCGGGAAACAAGTATTTCAATGACTTGTATAGCCAGTATAACAAGACCCCGATGAACATATTTCCGGCTCTTTCCGATGCCGAGATCGATGCGATCCTGAAATATGCGGATGATTACAAGGTTCCGGGCCAGGTAACCAGAGAACCCGGACCCAAGGCTGAGCCCAGCAGCGACGATTCACTCTTGTACGGTATCCTGACGCTGATCCTGGCGGTCATCATGCTGGTCCTCCTGCAGGTAAACAGCAGCCTGAAGAAGCTCTCTGACGACAAAGAAGGGATTCCCGCCCCGGAACCGATCCCCTTCTACCGGAATAAGGCCTATATTACCTTTGTCATCCTACTATTGTTTGTAGGAGGTGGCTATCTCCTTGTCCAGGGCGCTATCGGCCTGGGTCGCACAAAAGGCTACCAGCCCGAACAGCCTATCTTCTACTCCCATAAAGTGCATGCCGGAACCAACCAGATCAGTTGCCTGTATTGTCATGGCAACGCCTGGGAAAGTAAGCACGCCACCGTTCCTTCGCTGAATGTGTGTATGAACTGCCATGCGGCTATCAATGAGTACAAAGGAGAGAAATTGCTACGCGAAGACGGCACCGAAGTGGACGGTACCCAGGAGATCAAGAAATTATACAGCTACACCGGTTACGACCCCCAAGCCGGTAAATATACACAGCCGGGCAAGCCGGTCGAGTGGATAAAGATCCACAACCTGCCTGATCACGTATTCTTCAGCCATGCCCAGCACATTCGCGCAGGCAAGGTTCAGTGCCAGACCTGCCATGGCCCGATCCAGGAAATGAACGAAGTCAAACAATTCGCTGACCTGAGCATGGGCTGGTGTATCAATTGCCACCGTACCACCAAGGTCGACTTCCCCGACTCGACGGGCAACGGCAACAAATTCTACAGCATTTACAAACAATTCCATAAAGATCTGAACGACGGTAAAATGGATAGCGTAACCGTTGAGAAAATAGGCGGTACCGAGTGCCAGAAATGCCATTATTAATCCTTTTGCAACCGACCGTACAAGTCGATAATAAAGAACACGATCGTTAAGTATTATAACCTGATAATTATAGATAAAAGAGGTTGGCCTGAACTGCAAATCGCAAATACCAACTGTTTAATTTCTCAAATATGAGCGACAAAAAATNNGAATTCGCCGAGGATCTCCCGTTGGAAGGCCTGGAAGGAAATGGATTGCTCGACGCGAAAACGCCCCGCAGGGACTTTCTTAAATATTTGGGCTTCAGCACGGCAGCAGCGACCCTGGCGGCGAGTTGCGAGATCCCTATCAAAAAAGTGATCCCTTATGTCAACAAACCCGAGAACATGATTCCCGGTGTGGCTGACTATTACGCCACCACCTATATTTCCGGCGGGGATACCGTATCCATCGTTGCGAAGGTCAGGGATGGCCGGCCTATTAAGATAGANNCCTGCATTACCCCGTTCAGATCATCGACGGCAAGCCCCAGGAAGTGAGCACTTTCGAAGCTTTCGACAAGCTCGTTGGAGATGCGCTTACTAACCTGGGCAGCTCTCCCCTCGTATAGCTTACCAGTACGATCAATTCCCCGACCACCAAAAAGATCATCGCCGACTTCCTGGGTAAAAACCCCGGCAGCCGTCATGTACAATACGACGCGGATTCTTATAGCGGCATGCTGCTGGCCAATGCAGCCACTTACGGGAAGGATAAAATGGTGATTCCCTCTTACCAGTTCGACAAGGCAAAGGTCATCGTGAGCCTGGGAGCCGATTTTCTCGGCACCTGGTTGTCCCCGATCG
>PLXD01000490.1 GCA_003151295.1 Chitinophagaceae bacterium
TTTGCAGCTTTTTCTCCTTGTGCCGTCAACTGCCAGCTCAACCTTGGTTGTGAGGCGTCAATGCTGATAGGATCCGGCAGGTTCTCGCAAAGCAGGTGGCCCACCTTCACCTGCGCGCCCGCTAAAAAAGCTGCCAGGGTCAGGGGAAGCAATAAGAATAGTCTATTTTTCATTGTTATGATTCTGTTAGTCTTTTTAAAATTAAAATTTCACGATCTCTACCAGGTCTCCCGGAAGGGGTTGGTCATTCCACCCGCGATGAATGGCGAGAGCTGCTCCCATAGCAGTAGCTTGTGGAATCGAAGCGGCAAATACTTCGATGTGTGGGAAAGCCTTGGCCAGAAGATGCATATAGACGGGGTTCTTTCCGAATCCACCGTCCACGAAGATCCTTTTTACGCCCGTGCCCTTTAAGACAATATTCGTAGAAGCGACTTGCTGCACGATGATATCCAGCATCAACTGATGATAAGCGTCTTCATAGTTTTTAAATGCTGAAAGATCTCTTTTCCCGAATGCGGAAGCACGCACCAGGGTATCGCTTTGAGGACCGTTCGATTGCTCTGGCCGGGACTGCGTCCGGGGGATCCTACCGGCATTATACCGAACCGTATTGTAATAGTCAATGGCCTTATTGAAATGGGCCGACAATCTCTTGACCTGCTGCTCATGGTCATAGCCTGCGAATAACCGTGAGGACTTAACCGGCCGGCCCTGATAGGTCATATAGCAAAGGCAGTCCTTTTGCAGTTCCGCAAGGGTCAGTGGAGTTTCATTGAATGGATTCATGCTGATACACCAGGTACCCGTAGAGATCAGTACAAAAGGCTCCCGGAAGCTTTCCAGGTAGGGGATCATTGCCGCCGAACTGTCATGCAATCCTGCGCCGGCCAATATCTTATTCCAGGGGTCCCGGGCCGGGAGGGTCTTGTCGGATGGGCAGATTGGCGCGAGCTTGTCGACGATCTCTTCCCGGTATACCCATTCATGATAATTATTTTGCGGAAAATTCCATAGGTTGGTATGACAACCGATACTGGTGATATCCGAACAGGGCTGACCTGTAAGCAGGAAACTAAGATATTGAGGAAGGTGCAGGGAATAACGGACCTTTTCGAACCATTCCGGCCGCTGTTTTTTCAACCGGTATAGTTGCATGCCGGAATTCAAGCTGCCCAGGACCGGCGAAGCAGTCAGCATAGAGAAGGTAGGTTCGCCCCCGTAATCATGATAAAATTTTGCCTGCAGGTCCGCCGGATAGGGCTTGAGATAATTATATAAAGGTCCAACCGGCCTTCCTGTTTCCCCTATATGAACAAAGCTGGCGCCGTATGCAGAAAAATTCACGGCCCTGATGGCGGAGCCGGCTACCCGGAAGAGTTCGCCGTAAGCAGCGACTACCCATTGGTCCAGTAATTTCAGGTCCTCGCAAGGATATCCGTCTTCATCCTTTGTTTCCGGAAAGGAGTCCGTCTTCTCCCATACCATTCTATACTGCTGATCGAAGAGAAATAATTTCTTATTGGTCTTGCCGACGTCTAATATGGCTATAACGGCTTCTGACATTTCTGTTTTGCTTTACAATCCGGTTGCAATTTACAATCCCGTCGCAACAGTCTTCAATCCTCTCTCTTTAATGAGCTGCTGACGGATTTTTTCGTTCCGGTATACCGCCAGGGGTTGCAGAGCACCTCCCACGCGGAGGCGGGCTTCTGCCACGAGCGGACGCAAATCGGTCCGGAAGCAATTTTGAAGGATCTCCTGAGCCGCCACCACATCATTTCCCTCCTGTGCCTCTTTTAATCGCTTCCTGTCCACCAGCAAAGCCTGTGCATACGGGAGCATGATCGCCTCCACCGACTGCAGGAGGTCTTCCAGCGGATCTTTTACGTTATGGGAAGCATCGATCATCCAGCCCAGATCCCTGCGATGGTCCATTCCCCTGGCATCCATTCCATCCACCAGTTCATTGAATATCAGGAAGAGCTGGTAGGGCTTGATACTCCCCACGGTCAGATCGTCATCCGCGTATTTCGAATCGTTGAAATGGAAGCCGCCTAATTTGCCTTCCATCAGCAGCAAAGCTACGATCTGTTCGATATTCGCATTCGGTAAATGATGTCCCAGGTCGACCAGGGTATAGGCTTTAGGCCCGAGTTTGTTGGCATAGAGCAGGGACTGCCCCCAATCGCCCACCGTCATGGAATAGAAATTCGGCTCGAATGGTTTGTATTCCACGAACATTTTCCAATGGGCCGGTAACGCGGAATATATTTCCCGCAGGCCCTCCAGTGTGTTTTGAAATGCCTGACGAAAATTCAATTGCCCTGGAAAGCAGGATCCGTCTGATAGCCATACGGTCAGCGAATCGGATCCTAATTCCACCCCCTGACGAATGACTTCGATATTATGGTCGATCGCCTGCCGGCGTGTATTTTTGTCGACGTGCTGCAGGGAGCCGAATTTATAGCTGTGTTCCTGGCCCGGCTGATCCTGGAAAGTATTGGAATTCATCGCGTCGAAACGCAGTCCATGCTCTGCCGCCAGGGCCTTGACAGACTGCATATTCTCCGGGATATCCCAGGGAATATGCAGGGAGATTGCACCGCTGGAACGATTCAGCGCATGCAGCAGACCGATATCTTCTATCTTTTCCTCGAGGTTGCGTGGTTCCCCCCCGCCCGAAAAACGGGCAAACCTTGTTCCACCTGTGCCCAGCGCCCAGCTTGGAATCGCTACCTGGAATNNCGGATCAGGGCCTCCGCGTTCGGAATGGATTCGCTGACATAAGCCAGGCTCCGCTGATGCGCCGGCAAAACCTGTTGGTTGTATTTATTGATCGTATCAATCCTGATCTTCATGACTATTTTTTTTGAGTTTACCTTACAAACGCCATGGCCACCCCGCCATCCACGTTAAGCACATTCCCGGTCGATTTATTCAGCAGTCCTCCGACCAGGGCAAAGCAGGCATTGGCAATATCTTCCGGTAAAATGATCTCGTTCAGAAGCGTCCTTTTGGCATAATAGGAGGGCAGTTCAGCAATGCTGACCCCATAAGCCTTCGCCCTGCCTTCGGCCCAGGCACCTTCCCAAATCTTACTGTCGGAAATGACAGCATCCGGGTTCACCACGTTGACCCGTATCCGATCGGGTCCCAGCTCGGCTGCATTCAAACGGCTGAGATGGAGTTGTGCAGCTTTAGCGGAACCATAACCGGCATTATTGGGACCGGAGACCAGGGCGTTCTTGCTGACAATATTAATGATATCGCCGCCGATAGCCTGCTTACGAAGGATCTCTACGCCCGCTTGCGTTACCAGGAACTGTCCCTTTACGAGCACATCATACAGGATATCCCAGTCTTTTTCGGTATGATCCTGGATGGGCTTGGAAATAGACAGGCCGGCGCAGTTGACGATAATATCCACCCCGCCGAATGCGAGTATAGCCTGCCGGTAGGTCTCGTGGATGGTAGCGGTATCGGTAACATCCAGTATTTCTGCGACGAACCCGTCTTTTCCAAATTGGTTCTTAAATTCTTCGCGGGCATGGGACAAGCGCTGCTCATCATTGTCATTGATGATCACACAAGCACCTTCTTCCGCCATTTTTTTGGCAATTGCCTTCCCGATTCCCCCCGCACTGCCGGTAACCAGGGCTATCCGGCCGGAAAGGGCTTTGGGCTTAGGCATCCGCTGTAGTTTCGCTTCTTCCAGTAACCAGTATTCGATATTGAAAGCCTCCTGGCGGGGAAGGGACGTGTATTCAGAAATAGCTTCCGCCCCCTTCATCACGTTGATGGCATTGATATAGAATTCAGCCGCCACACGGGCCGTCTGTTTGTCTTTGGCAAACGTGAACATTCCTATTCCGGGGTATAAAATGACCACCGGGTTAGCATCGCGCATAGCCGGGCTGTTGGGATGCCGGCAACTATTATAATATTCCGCATATAGTTTGCGGTAATTGTCGAATTGCGGGGCCAGTTTCGCTTTTATGGCAGCAAGATCTCCCAGGTCCTCCGTCGTCTTCAGGTCCAATACCAGGGGGCTGATCTTGGTACGGAGGAAATGGTCGGGGCAACTAGTCCCCATCGGCGCCAGCCGCGAGAGATCTTTGGAATTGATAAACTCCAGTACGCGCTCGTCGTCCGTGAAATGTCCTATCATCCGGGTATGGGATGAACAATATCCTCTCAGCACCGGTGCCAATGCGGCCGCCCTGGACATTCTTTCTTCCTTGGGAGCAGACTCCCTGATGGAACTTCCGAACACGGGCCGCTTCTTCCCTATGTTGTCTTCAAGATATTGTGCACAGATTTCAATCACTTCAAGGGTATTGATATAACTCTCATAGGCAGTATCCCCCCATGTAAAGAGCCCATGCGATCCAAGCATAATGCCCCGGATACCGGGATTCTCATCGAGACACGTTTTCAGCTTGAGACCGAGGTCAAAGCCGGGTCGCTGCCATTCCACCCAACCGATCTTGCCTTTGAACAGTTCCTTCGTGATAAGCTTCCCGTCTTTAGCCGCCGCGATCGCTATGGCCGCATCGGGGTGAAGGTGATCGATGTGCCTGAACGGCAAGAACCCATGCAAAGGAGTGTCTATAGAAGGTGCTTTTGAACTCAGATCAAAAATACAATGATTAAAGAGCTCTACCATCTCATCTTCAAATTCGATCCCCCGGTAGACATTTTTCAAACTGCGCAGGCAGTCAACATACAAGGCAGCCAGTCCACTGCGTTTCAGCGTACCCAGGTCTCCGCCCGATCCCTTTACCCACATGACTTCTTTTTGTTCGCCGCTAAGGGGGTCTCTCGCCAGGGCCTTGCATGAAGTATTGCCACCCCCATAATTTGTAAGCCGCAAGTCCGCTCCCAACAGATTGGACCGGTATATCAATAACCCCACTTCATCACCGGCCAATGCAGCCGCCGCCGCTTCATCCCACAGATAACTGACATGTTTAAATTGCGTTGACGTCTTAAGAGACATATCTATTTTCTTTTAGTTGTGTATAAAAAATAAAACCATCCTACAATAAGGTTCGTTAATCGGTCTTTGAATTCCCATACCCTACCAGCATCACGGATAATATAATAACCAGGATACCGGTAGCGATCGTTGCAAAAGTCTTTTTGCTGACGCCCTTCCATTCTTTCAGCGTCAGGCCCCACATGCTGGAGACCAGGATGATAAAGGCCATGTGCAGGATCCACGAGCTGGCGCCGTTCCCTAATTTGCTTTCTCCCATCCCATAAAAAAAGAACTGGAGGAACCAGGTGGTACCCGCCAGGGCCGCAAAAATATAATTTGCGCGAAGGGGGGTGCGCTTGTTGGTATAGTCTCTGAATGTCCTGTTACGGGCATTCAGGATCATGCACCAGATGAAATTGGTGGTCAACCCTCCCCAAAGCAACACGACAAAAATCTCATTGTTCTGAAAAAGGGGATTACTGCCGTTGCCGATAGCGACCATTGCCATCGGTTTGCCTGCCTCGATGCCGAAATTAAAACAGGCGCTCAGGATACCGGACACGGTAGCCACGATCAATCCTTTCACGAGATTGAATTCCTGTATGCTTGCTTTTTTCTGTTCATCCGATAATTCTTTTTCTTTCATCATCCCAGCCCTGCCGCAGATCAAGATCCCCAGCAGGCAAACGAATACTCCTAACAGGACCAGTTGCCCGCCCGAATGGCTCAGCATGGAAGAAAACGTATTGGTGGTATCATCGGTGAAAAGATCCCGATAGATCGGCGGAATCAGGGAACCGAAGGCGGAGCAGAAGCCCAGGGCCACCGACATTCCCAAGGACAGCCCCAGGTAACGCATGGCCAGGCCGAAGGTCAATCCGCCGATACCCCATAATACCCCCCAGAAATAAGTCCAGAATAATGTTGGGCCCCCTGTCGCCCGGATAATCTCCATGAAGCCGGGCACGGTGAGCCAGGCGGCCACGAAGGGAATGATCAGCCAGGAGAAAAGGCCGCCGATGATCCAATAGCTTTCCCAGGACCAGCCCCTGACCTTTTTATAGGGTATATAAAAACTCCCCGATGCAAACCCTCCTATAAAATGATAGATTATTCCGAATATGACTTGCATGTGTGACGTATTTTTCCAGATATGGCTAACATCTGCCGGCTAAACTAGAGAATTATGTCCAGCGAGCCATCATGTACTGTCATGGTTTGGGGACGCTATAGGACGACCTGCCCGGTCCGATGCCAGTCAACTTCAAAGATTTCCACTGGGAAGGCAGCCTGGTTTTCAATTGCCTGATCCCGGAGGAAGTGATCTCCAGCCCGCCAAAGCCATTCAGCATGGCTTGCAGCATGCCGCCGGCACCGGTACAGAAATAAGGGTTATTACCGGAAGCCGTTTCCGCCATAGCGCCAAACGGAGGGCGAAGATTGGGCATGTATCCTGCCTTGAAATCCTGGTAGGCTTTTTCAGGCATGCCCAACCTCTCATACAGAATGGCGAAAATGGCATGCGTCATAGCAGGTCCTTCCCCCACCCTGGGCTCATAATAATCCAGGTCCCTGCGAACGGCTGTCGGATCCGTAACTTCCTGTAACGGATAAGCCAGCAGGTTGACGTCTGCCTGTTTAATCTTTTCCCCTTTGTAATCTTCATATTCTTTGGTGGTGCCATCCTCAAAATGCAGGACAGGTATATTGTTCCGGGTCTCCATCCATTCGGGGTCCGGCATTAACCCCAGCAATTTCGCGGCTTCCGAACCATATTGCAGGTTTGCGCGGGCGGCTGCGTTCGTAAAAGCATTGTTATCCACGTTCTCGGCCCACTCATCGGCCGCTACGACATTCTTTATATCGTAATGACCGGGGCCATTCCTCTCCACGCGGCTGACCCAGAAATCCGCGGTTTCTTTCAGGATGGAATAGCCTTTTTCGCGCAACCAGTTCCGGTCCTGTGTTACACAATAGTAATTCCAGGCAGCGATGGCTACATCGGCCGTAATATGATGCTCAAAGGGACCGCTTAGCGCCCATACAGGTGTTTCTTCATTGCCGCTGGCGGCGCTCTCCCAGGGAAACATCGCTCCCTTATATCCGTGAAAGAAGGCGTTATGGCGGGCTGCAGAAAGGCGTTGATAGCGGTATTCTATCATCGAAGCGGAAATCTTCGGTTGCAGCAGGAGCAACGCCGGGAACATCCAGGTTTCTGCATCCCAGAAAACATGACCGTTATAGCCGAGTCCGCTGAGTCCCATAGGAGACAGGCTGTAGGAGGTCCCTTCCCTGGCAAACGAATAAAGATGATAGAGCATGAGCCGGATATCCCGCTGGGTACTGTCATCTCCCTCCAGGACGATATCGCTCTTCCAAAGCTCGTCCCAGGCCTGATTATGGAATTCTATCAACCGGCGACTGCCTTCCAGTGCAGCAAAGATGGTAAGCCTTTCCGCTTCATTGAGGGGATCGTCATCCTGTGCCGATGTGATGGTCGAACCCACCACCGAAAAGTGGTAGGTTTCACCCTTCTTCAGCTTCTTTTTGAATTTTATCAGATGCATATTGTTATCCCACATCTCGTGGATAACAGCAGGCTCCGATCCATGCGGCTCATCGAATAAAAAACTATTGGAGGCAGCCATCAGCAACTTGCCTGTTGGACTTTTGGCAGTAGATGTCAGCAGGGAGATCCGCACATGTGGCCTGTCGATCTCATTGTAATAATTCTGGACGTCTTTCAACATGTCGGGCGCTTCCATTACGCTGGCCGGAACGATCTCCATGTCTTTTTTCGCGACGATGGACACATCCACCAATGCCGTATAGGGCAAATGTCTCAACGCATACCAGGTATAACTGACCGAGGCCTTATCTTCATAGTCGAAACGGATAGTAAGATTGGCATGCTTCATATCCAGGACCTGCTGCATATGGGATGTCTGGTTGAAACTGCTTATCCGGGTACCGTCGATATCCATGTATAAATTCACGAAATTGAAGGTCTTCAGAATATTGCTGACCCTGCCCCTGCCATACAGGTCAAAGGCCCCATTCAGGACGACGTCCTTTACCTTGAAAGGCTCGGCAGAGGAGACCAGACCGATCATTCCGTTGGCGACCGTGATGCCGTAATAATCGGCGGGATCGATGGTATCCGCCAGGATGGTCCATAGATTGGTATCAGGCGGGGGAAACCCGGATTGCGCGGGGCATTGAAAGGTTAAAACCAGGTTTAAAAATATCCCTGAAACAAAGGAGCACACTATACTTTTTCTTAACATGGAAGGGATCTGTAATTTTATAATCGTATAGAGCTAATTTACGCATTATTGTTTGTTTTTTATGCTGTTTCTTACCCGGGATTCACGTTAATTTATTATTTTACACTCCGTTGATAACATAGTCCGATATGAAAAAATGGTTATTGATGTCAGGCGCGATTGCCATAATAGGCAGTATTTACATTTTCATTCCTGCAAAACTTACAATTTCAAAAACAATCATTGGTAATTGCAGTATAGCCGCTGCCAATCGTTATTTCTCAGACACCTCTAAATGGATTAAATGGTGGCCTCAGAATACAGAAGGCATATTCACAAGTGCCGGACGAGATACTTCTTTTATACATAATGGCTATGCCTATAAAATTACAGGGGTATTTTATAACAACGTTCGCATTTGTATCCAATGTACGGATGATTGCAATATCAATAGCAATTTGCGAATCGTCCAGCTTAGCAAAGATTCCGTCCTGATAGGTTGGGAATGCAACCTTCCAACTGGCAATAATCCCTTAAAAAAAATAATTGCATACCGGCACAGGAAAGAAATCGAAGAAAATATGGAAGCCATTATGAAATCTTTTGCATCTTTCATTGAAGAACCTGCAAACATTTATGGTGTAAATTTTCATCAGACCTTGTCCAAAGATTCTACATTGGTCACCCTGACCGGGGTTACAACAGCTTATCCTACCACTGCATATATTTACCAATTAATCGATAGCCTTAAAAAATATATTACCAGCCAGGGTGCAAAAGAAATCAACTACCCGATGCTGAATGTCTCAAAACTAAATGATACCCAATTCAAAACAATGGTAGCCATTTCGGTAAACAAGGCACTTGAAGGCAATAACAAAATTATTATCAAACGGTTTGTGCCCTGGAAGATGATTGAAGGAGACGTGCATGGAGGAACGCATTCGGTGGATAAAGCTTTTGAACAGCTGTTTAATTTCAGAGATGACAATCACATTTCAATTATGGCTATTCCATTTCAATCCTTAATAACCGACAGGAGTAAAGAACAGGATACAACCAAATGGATCACTAAGGTATGCGCTCCCATTTCCTAGTTTAAGGCATTTTTATTTTCTTATCCCTGAATTGTATGATCATTGTACTATCGTTATTTCTTGCCAGTATGTAGGCTTCTTTTTTTGCAATCCTTATTTTGCTGATATGCCGGACCTGACCTTTAATTTGGAGGCCATTGACGCTTTCCGCCGTAAATGATCCATTGCCATGATTCAATAATATAGTACCAAAATCGGCATCATACCTTCCCATCTGGATATTATTCTCATAATAATTCCCGACCAATAAGATATCCGGCAGACTATCATCATTGGCATTCACGACGACAGCATCCCTGTATGGGGACAATTGAGCTTCCCAGGGCAATGCCTTCAGGGTGAAATCCATGTTTCCATTGTTCATTAAAACGGCGTTGGAAAAATAGTCAGCCGTCAAAACATCGGCTTTCTTCAGTTTTTCAGCAGAAAACAGATCTTCCAGGGAAGCCTTCGCGAAATCTTCCGCATATAAAAAACGCTTCTTCAACGCTGGTATTTGCTTCTCCAGCTCCTCCATATTGGCAAAAGGCAAATCACGCCCATTCAGATAATAAGTCAGGATCTGGTCTTTTTTCCCGTTCCCTGAAAAGTCATAATAATACATCCTTACGGGCTCCTTTTGAGAAGCCTTTAACCTGCTGTTTAGCCCAAGATTTCCTGCTATCAGATCAATATTGCCGTCATGATTCAAATCCACGGGTAATATGAAATTCCACCAGCCCTTTTTATCGGTTAACACTTTTTTTGTAAAAAAGCCATTATTGTTTATAAAAGCCACAATCCCACCCCACTCTAAAGAAAGGATCAAATCTTTTCGCCCGTCCTTATTCAGATCAAACCATAAAGCCTTTGTTACAAAACCCACATGAGATAGTTCCTTGCAATACTTTTCCGTCACATCTGTAAAATGGCCGGTTCCATCATTTTGCAACAGGTAAGACCGGGGAACCTGACCATAATTATAGGGTACCGATCGTCCGCCAATAAATAAATCTATGTTCCCATCGCCGTTAAAATCATAAGGAATCACGCACGATGCATTGATGAATACACTGTCGAAAGCATGCTCGCGTCTTGTAAAANNTTCCCGTCATTCAGGTAAACCCTGGGTGAGAGGTTAGGGTCAGGCCCATAAAATTCATTGCCGCCACTAGCCACAATCAGATCGGGTTTCCCATCATTATTTACATCGGCCGCGCAAGCATCGATATCTTCATATATACTGTCATTTCCGAGGTCATGCTGGGTTGTCCTGATAAATTTACCCGATTTGTCCTGCAGGAAAAAAACACTTTTTTTCAATTTAGACCCGCCGATAAATACATCATCCAACCCATCCTGATTAAAATCACCCACTGTAAGCGCAGGGCCTTCGGTAGAAAGCATGTGCGGGATTAAAGGTTCACGGTCAAATTCATGAAAATAATTCTCTTCATGCCTGTATAACAATTTAGTTTTGGAAGTAATATCCTCCATTGGTCTTGACGGGTTTTTCCAATGATCCGTAATATTTCTATAATCAAATTTCGGAAGGTTTTTTTGATAGCTGATGGTTAACCATGGATGAGCCGCATCCAGCTTAACCGATTGAAAAGTGTTATCCGGCCACACTAAAAAAGCGGAATCCACTAAGGTCTTGTCTAACCCGACATGAATGGGGGTTTCAGCACTCGATAAAAATCCCCTAACCGGATATTTTTCATAAGTGCGTATGCCATCATTTGCATAGACAATGACTTTGGCTCCTAAAGCATTGATGTTATGAGAAGGCCCTTTCAATTTTATTTCAACAAATGCCATACGTTTATTGTCATTGGCTTTATTCTGATAAAGCAATGCGGGTTCATCAATATTATTCACAATAACGTCTAAATCCCCGTCATTGTCAAAATCCGCATATACAGCTCCATTTGAAAAAGTGCTTTTATTATTGCCTATTTCATTACCCAAATCCTGAAATTGAAGATTCCCGCTATTCTTAAATAATCTATTAGGAATTTTTATCACGGGGAATTTACTAATCGGGTCCAAATCCTTTTTATCGAGATTGTCAGACTGTAATTTTTCTTGCATTTCCTGATTGGAAACATAATTGATATAATCAATGTCATTGAGTCTTTTTGGGATGCCGTTAGAGATAAATAAATCTTTCAGGCCGTCGTTATCAAAATCAAAAAATAGCGGAGACCATGACCAATCGGTTGCGGATACTCCTGCATAAAGTCCGACTTCGCTAAACATGCCGTTTCGCCGGTTAAACTGCAGATTATTCCGACTATATTGATAATTGTAACCGAAATTCAATTTCATGGAAAAAACATCGTTCGTACTCCCTCCCTCCGACCTTTTTAAAATATACGGATCGGAAGAAAGCATATCCACGCTTAATATTTCAGGATAGCCGTCATTGCTGACATCAGCCACATCCACACCCATGGAAAACTGGCTTGTATGCATAATATGGTCATTTAACTCATCTTTAAATGTCCCATTCCGTTGATTGATATACAGGTAATCGTTCTCATGAAAATCATTTCCAACATACAAATCAGGATAACCGTCAAGATTTATGTCTGCTGCCACAATACCAAGCCCATATCCTATTACGGAGCTATTAATACCGGACTCTTTAGTGACGTCGGTAAATTTTCCACCGCCGTCATTACGATATAAACGATCCCCTGAAAGAGGGTTATGCGATTGAAGCTTTTCATTGCGCGGGCCAAAAGTTCCGTTCTGATGAATTGAATGATTGAGTAAATACATATCCAGGTCCCCATCCATATCATAATCCAAAAAGACTGCCTGCGTGCTGAATCCTGAAAAATCCAGCCCATATTCTTTGGCCTTGTCCTCATAAAACGGCACTCCGTTCTTATCAATTCCCTGGCATATCAATAACTGGTTATGGCTATGCAATGTTTCATGGTTACCGACCCTGCATATATATATATCAAGCAATCCGTCATTATTAATATCGACAATCGATACCCCGGTCGACCATCCGCCATCCTGAGGGATTTTTGCTTCGGCGGTTACATCTTTGAATTGAAGATTGCCCGTATTAAGGAATAATTTATTATCCGTTTGATTGCCTGCAAAAAAAACATCTATCTTCCCATCGTTGTTGAAATCTCCAGCGCCGACACCCCCGCCATTGTAATAATACATGTATTTGAACACATTGAATTCCTGTGTTGGGGTGAGCTTATTATTGAAACTTAACCCAGTTCTGGCGCTCTCTAATACTTCAAAAATCGGCTCTGGATTTTTATTGGAAACACCATTGCATGACGACAAAATAAATAGTGATGAAATAAAAACAACGATATTCGTCTTAAACCCAATACGAACCATAACTAAGCTCATTAAATAATTACCACTATTTTTTGAATTGCTTATTAACTTTATACAAAACAGGGTACTCATCATTTTGCAGGAATAATAAAAATGCATCCTGCTTCCCTCTAATCTCTTCAATGTCCCTTATTTGGCCCCGCAACTCAAGACCTGTCTGATCCGAACCCAGTGGCTTAAATCGACCTTTCCCATCATTCAATAATATATGACCAAAGCTCCCATCCAATCTTCCGAATTGAGGAAGAAAACCGAATTCATTCCCTCCCGCTACGATATCCGGATAGCCGTCTCCATTTATATCAAAACACTGCAAAGAATTACCTGACGAGAGCTGCGTCATTTGTGGCAACTTTTGAATACTGAATTGTCCATTGCCTTCATTAACCGCAATTATAGAGCTGCAATAGTTAAATTGCTTTACCAGGGATTTTTCCAGGATCCCGGCGGGGAATAATCCCTGAATGGATTTTTTTGCAAAATCCTGATTCTTTAGATTCTGTTTTTTGATTGACGGTATCTGATCTTCCATTTCGCGCTTCAGAAAAACAGGCATGTCTTTGCTATCGACCGTCCTCGTCATCACAATATCAGGAATGCCATTCTGGTCGAAATCATTGATCCATAATTTCACAGGGTTTGAAGAATCGGGATGCAAATAAAAGTTCTCGCCTATGTTGCCTAATATCAAATCCATTTTACCATCTCCGTTCACATCCATGGCGGCAATGGTTTGCCACCAGCCAAACAAATTATTCAGGTTAGATTTTATTTCTTCAAAATGGTCTTTAATAAATGAAAATATCCTTGGCGCCATCCACTCGCCCGCTATGATCAGTTCTTTCTCTTTATCGCCCGTAATGTCAGCCCAAACGGCGTTTGTCACCATTCCTATATTGGCAATATCAGGGTTTTTAGTTTTTGCGACATCCGTAAAATGGCCTTTACCGTCATTTACAAATAAAAAGCTTGGTGGGGAAGGCCCGTATTCCCTGGGAATGCTTCTTCCGCCAATAAAAAGATCAAGACTGCCATCATGATTAAAATCGTAGGCCGCCGCCACTGCAGTGTTCATACCCATATTATTCGAAGGGAAAGCAGAAGCATCAATGCTGAAATTCCCTTTGCCGTCATTCTTAAACAAGCGAAACTGCATCTGCCTGCTTAATGGCGCATTATTATTCCCTCCGGGACCTATGAACAGATCTAAATCGCCGTCATTAACCGCATCAAAAAAAAGAACGGCTTCATCCTCAAAATCCGAGAATTGGTCGAAAGCAGGTTCCGGTTTCTTCACGAATTTTCCATCTGCAGTTTGCAAATACAATTGCCCCGGATGCCCGATCGTGCCTCCTATATAAACATCAGCCAAACCGTCTCCGTTCACATCCCCCACAGTAGCCTTAGGGCCTTCCCGGGACAGCATTTTAGGCAAATTGCGTTCATAATAAAAATCTATATTGTCATCTTCCTGATGCTTTTCGAAACTGCTCTTTACAATATTCAACAGCAATTGAGAGGAGTCTGTTTTTTTCAATTCAGGTAAAATATTTTTTTTGCCGTCCTGTTGGATCAAATGCGTTTTATTTATTTCAGGTTGAACGAATTTTTCATATGACCGGTCCGGCCATATAATTATCATTGAATCAACCTTTACTATTTTACCCAAACCAATTATTTGCTTGTAATCCACGCACGATTGAAACCCTCTGCTTGGCACCACTTCACGGGAAAACAATTGTCCATCCGCATAAACTTTTATCCTGCTCCCGATTGCAAAAGTGTTCTTATTTTTTCCTTTTAATAAAACACCTAAATAATTGTTCTTATTGAGCTCACGGGAGTTATTCTTATAAACAAAAGCGGGGCCGTTTTCATTATTGATCACCAAATCCAGGTCGCCGTCATTATCAAGATCACCATAAGCCGCGCCGTTTGAAAAAGATTTCTGCGTAAAACCCCATCCCATTCCCGCGTCTGAGAATTGAAGATTACCCATATTCCTATAAGCCTTGTGCAACATGGGGGTGACCGGCACATTTTTTAGTATCTGGTCTATCTCCTGCTTCTTCCCGTCCAATACCATTTTTTGAATTACATCGTTGGCGAAATAATTCATGAAATCAAGATCAGTAACATCTTTATTCACCCCATTGCAAACAAATATATCATTATAGCCGTCATTATCCATATCGAACATCAATGCCCCCCAGCTCCAGTCCGTTGCGCTTACACCGCTGTAATTTGCGATGTCTAAAAACTTGCCATTCCCATTATTCAACTGCAGGCAGTTTTTCATATATTGATGATAAAATCCCGCTTTGATCTTCGCATTATACAGGTCAATATTATCAAACGCGCCCAGTGTTTTTAACCTGTAATCATCCCCGGGTAACATATCCGTAGTAAATATTTCAGGATTTCCATCATTGTTGATATCCGCAATATCCGCGCCCATGGATGAAAAGCTGGTGTGGCCAAACCAATCCTCTAACTCGTCTTTAAATTTGCCATTTTTCTGGTTAATGTATAAATAATCCCTCTCATAGGAATCGTTACTGACAAAAATATCCGGATAGCCGTCTCCATTGATATCGCCAACCGAAACACCGAGGCCGAAACTTATTAAGCTACCATGTATACCGGCTTCTTTTGTTACTTCTGTAAAATGCCCGTTATCATTCCTGTACAAATGATCGCCGCCGCCTTTCAAAAAATTGGCTACAGGCCACTCCGCGTCGGGAAGATCGCGCCGGTTCGAGTTATTTAAAGTGTTAACAGGTATAGGGCTGTTATCGATCATGAAACAATCGAGATCGCCATCATTGTCATAATCGAAAAAAGAGACCTGCGTAGTGTATGCCGATATATCCAACCCGTATTTAGCAGCGGATTCCGTGAATGTCAAATCATGATTATTGATATATAATTTATTCTTCCTGTTTCCATCGCTCATGTGCCCTGAATTGCAGACGTAAATATCCAGCCATCCGTCATTATTGATATCGACGAAAACGACGCCCGTGCTCCACATACTATCCTGCTTAAAACCTGCTTTGTCAGTTATATCTTCGAATTTAAAATTGCCTTTATTGAGATAAAGCTTATTGCTGCCCATATTCGAAGTAAGGAACACATCGGCCAGCCCGTCATTATTGATATCGCCAATGGCCACTCCCCCGCCGTTATAAAAATTCCTGAACAAAAAGCTGTTGTCGCGCTTGCCGTCTTTTACATTGTTTTCAGAATTGATACCCGTATTTTTCATTAATTCAAACAAAGGGCGGTCCTTTACAATATGGTTACAAGAACTGCAAAAAAGCAGTCCCGATAACGAAACCTGCATTACAATTTTGAATTTTATGCTCATGCCCTGGGATCTTTACACATGCTTAAAATTGATGGCATAACAAAAATGCCACGACTTTGAAATTGCAAACGGCTATTATTGAAATAATAGCCGTTTGCAAGGTATATGAATATCTTATATAATTAGTATCCGGGAGGCTCTTTCAGGTTCGGATTGGCTGCTAAAGCCTGATCGGGTATGGGGTATACGAGACAATGCGTATCAGCGTCAGCAGCCTTATAATCCCATGCAACAAGGAAAACGCCGAATCTTATCAGGTCGGTTCTTCTAACTACTTCCCAATAAAGTTCCCTGCCTCTTTCCGCCAATAAAGTAGTAGGATCATAGACATTTGAGGTGTTCACCAAAGCCATTGAAGTTAGGGGATTGGCGCCACGGGCAGTCCTGATCTGATTCACCAGAGTCAATGCACCTGCATTGTCCTGCGTTGCTGCCCGCATTTTCGCTTCGGCAACCATCAGCAAAACATCAGGATACCTGAAAAGCATCAACCAGTTTCCTGCGGTATTGTAACTGGTTATCCCCTGGGTATAGTCAGGAGGATACTTAATCACCCGTATCCCGGTAGCTTCCAGGGTTGCCGGGTTGGATTCTTTTAAATTAGGAGCCATATTGGGGAGAAAAACCAAAAGATTGCCCTTCCTATCGTATTCCGGCACACTATCATAAAGGCCATTTTTACGGGGAATCTCATTATACTGCTGTCCAATCAAAAATCCAGGTTTTATGCCGGATTTATCCGTGCATCCTGCATAAAATCTGCCTCCGATTCTTGTATCTTTCAACAAAGTATCTGCAACAGATTGGGTGATACCTGCATCATTCACAGCGAAAGAATTATAAAAATCAGCCGTGGTAGCGAACCCATTCCATCCTGCTTGCGGATTTAACGGGGTATATTGATCATAGTGCAGTGTCGGCCACCACCTGTTTTGTATCCCTGTATTATTAGTAGTCACACCTGCANNCCTGTTATCAAAAGCGCTCCGGTTCAGATATACTTTCATCAGCAGCATTTTCGCTGCATCCGGGGAGGCCTGGGTTATTTTGTTGGAGGCGCTAAGAAGAGGTATTATCGTGTCGAGTTCATTAATAATGAACTGGACAGCCGTATCAGCCCTTAAAACTTTTGGCGCATTCAAAAGGTTGTCCCCCGGGTTCCTGATTGGGAATTGGCCATATAAATCCAGCAACTGATAGAGCGCAAATGCCCTCAAAAACCTTGCTTCGGCAGCCTGCTCAACAGTTGGTTTAAAGGTCAACGTGTTGGTGGCATCAAAATTAATTTTATTAAGATTATTGAACATATTTAAAAATATATTGTCGGGATCGTTCCTAGGCCAGGTATGCTGGTGTAACCCACGCCATTCGCCGTTATCATCCCAATCGCTCGCACGGGTCGGAACTACCTGCTCATCACCGGATACGTCTTCCAGGGAAGAAATCCCTCCTGATCCCAGGTCGGAATAGGTGACCCCCACATCGTTGTAGGCTGTTTGCAAAAACAAGGAAGCGCTAAAAGAATTCGCGGCATCTCCGGGTGTCAGGGTATCTTTTAAGTTCTGATCCAATTTGGTGCAACTGATACCAATAGCGGATAATGCTACTAAGAGCAGAACTGCTAATCTCAGGTATTTAGATCTGTTCATATATATAAGTTTATAAATTATCAAAAATTTTATAATCCAAAATTTAAACCGAAAGTGATCACTCTGGGCGTTGGGTAGGGCAGATACTCCATACTTCTTGAAGGGTAATTATTGTTATTTTTATCAATATTCACTTCGGGATCGAACCCTTTAAAGCTAGTGATCACAAACAAGTTGTTGCACCCGACAAAAACATTAAAATTCTTGACATATTTTCCAAAGTCGCCAACTGCGTAATTAAACCTGAGGTTCCTTAATTTTAAATAATTTCCGTTCTCGATATACCTTGTAGAGCCGGCCGCGCCGTCCCCAATGGCCTCACCTGTGCCAAAAACGGATGCCGCGACATTTTGTCCTTTGGAAAATGAATAAATATTTGTGACTGTGTTCAATGTATTGTTATAGATCTTGAACCCGAAAGAACCTCCGGCATTAATTGTCAAAGAAAGTTTCTTGTACCTGAACGTGTTGCTAAATCCTAATATCGTATGCGGGTTTGGGTCGCCTGCAAAAACTGGCCCTTTGCCGGCGGAATCAATGATCTGGTTTCCATTTTTATCAAACCCCTGGAATGGTTTCAAATAATATACATCGACAGGCTGGTTATTAGCAATGGCTTCAGCCATTACACCCGAAACGCCATTCCCGCTTACTGCACCTGTTTGAAGAAGCGCCTGCGTGTAATTCTTCAGCATATTCTTGTTATAGGCGATATTAAAAGCGGCATCCCAGGTGAAATCCTTGTCTTCCACGATTCCTGCTCCGATCGAAAACTCAATACCCGAATTGACCAGATTGGCCGGCAGGTTAATATAGTATTGAGAAGCCGGGGCCGGCTGGATAGCCGTGCTTTGGAACAACACATTGGTCGTATTCTTATTATAATAATCAAGGGATCCCGATATCCTTCCTTTCAATAAAGCATAGTCAAGTCCTATATTCAGGGCAGTTGTTTTTTCCCATTTCAGATTAGGGTTGGCAACATTGGTTTGACCTGCCGCATTATAGGCAGATGAGCTGATCTGCGCCTGGGAAGCCCCGGATGGAAAATTCTGGTTACCTGTGATCCCCCATGATCCCCTTAGCGACAGTTCGCTTAACGCAGAACTATGCATAAAAAAATTCTCATTGCTCAATACCCATTTGGCGCCCACTGAAGGGAATACACCATACCTGTTATTTGAGCCAAACTTATTGGATCCATCGTCCCTAAGCGTAGCCGTTAAATAATATTTATCCGACAAATTGAAATTAACCCTTCCAAAATACGACTGCAACTCGGAAGTCGGGTCTATGCTTTGAGAGATAGGATAAGTCTTTTGCGCATTTATCAAAAAGCTCGTGTAAAGGACGTTGGTTCGGGTCGACTGGTTTAAGTTTGTATTGAACCCGGAACCGGATATCGTCTGGTTAAAGAAATCCGTTTTAAAATATTCATACCCTGCAATGGCTTCAAATTTCAGGTCCTTTGTCAGGTCCGTGGTGTAGTTTAAAGTATGCGTGAACGTTTGAGACGTCAATCCGGAAGTAGAGATTGCTCCAAGGCCCGAACCTGAAACACCCTGGATACCCTGAACCCATCCGTCGATATTGGTATTCCTTGTTCCGGCCCCATGGTTAATGGCATATAAAAATTTATATTCCAGTCCTTTAGCGATCTTAACGCCTGCGGAAATGTTCGCCAAAAATACATCCACGCTGGCGACGTCATTAAAGGCATCGATCATAGCCAGCGGATTGGGCACGCCAAACGTATTTGCAGTGTTATTGTTCCAAAGCCCATTGCCGGTTTTAAGGGCCACCGTAGGATTCCAGTTCAAAGCCCAGGCCATCAAGCTCCCCCCGGCACCCGCCGTATTTGTAAAGAGCCCCATACTCTCATTGGTATGACCGGCAATTAAGTCAAAATCTATGGTTACGCGTTTGTCTAAAAATTTGTATTGACCTCCCACGTTGCCAAGATATTTATCCAGTGACGTCTTCTTAACAAAGCCCTGTGCAGAAGAAGCTAAAAATGAAGCACGATATTTTCCCGTTTCATTTCCGCCGCTTAAAGACAGGTTATAGTTTTGGGATAAAGTGTTTTGGGTGATTTCCTTCAGCGTATTTACAGAATTACCGGAATCCTGAGCGAGACTATACTTTGTAGATTCGGTCCTAAATTGGCTTGCGGACAAAAGGCCATAGTTTTTCATATATCCGGCCGCAGTCCCGAAACTGGTGCCAAACTCCAGCTTGGTTCCGCCGGAAGTTCCTTTTTTCGTGGTTATAACAATGATGCCATTTGCACCACGCGAACCGTAAATCGCCGTTGAAGAAGCATCTTTCAGAATATCGATCTGCGCAATATCGTTGGGGTTAATATAAAGCAATGGATTTGATTCGGGGGTCGGACCGAAAGGCAAGCCATTGGCGCCTAAATTTAAACTCGGTTTTGCATCCCTTCCATCCAGGGCTACTCCGTCAATTACATACAACGGTCCATTCCCTGAACGCAGGGAATTGTTTCCCCTGATTTGAACTGTTGTCGCTCCACCGGGTTGTCCCTGATTGCTGGTAACTTCCAAACCTGCGACTTTATTTTGCATTAATTGGTCGGGGGAAGTGATAGCGCCCTGGTTAAAATCTTTTGCTTTGACCGAAGCAACCGATCCTGTAAGATCTCTTTTCCGCGCAGAGCCATAACCAATCACAACAATATCTGAAAGAGATTGTGAGGATGACACTAAAGAAACATCGAAAGATGCCTGATCCCCGATACTGACTTCCTGTTGGGTGAAACCAACACTGGTAATTAATAAAGTTTTTGCAGTGGCAGGCACACTTAACTTAAACATGCCGGATGCGTCTGTGGATGTCCCCGTTTTGTAACCTCTTGGAGTTACCGTGGCGCCCTGAACGGGATTCCCCTTATCATCAGAGACTTTACCCGAAATTATTTTTGTTTGAGAAAAAGCGATTTGTGTAATAAGTACACAAAGCAGGAGGGCTGCTGCCCATTTAATAAGCAGTGGTAGTTTGATCATATAGCAAAGTTTTGCAGTTCGTTAGCTAAAGTTAGAATAAATCTATAATTAAAGAATATTTTTTTATTTCTTCTAAAATAGAATCCTTAGTCATATACAATAAAAAGCAATGTTAATAAAACCGTTAAAATAAATTATTTTTATTTTAAATATTTAAAATTTTTTATTCTGATCTGAATCCGTATTTTATAGGTTGAACAAGGGGAATTTTCCATTTTAGAGCCGGAAATGCCCCAATAACCAATTGATGCCGAAGAAAAAATGCTGATCATTTTCGAGACTCACTTCCAGAATCCGGTCATTTAGATCGTCCGGTGCCCTANNTTCCATTGACCTTTTTGCTTCTGCCAGATCTGCATGACGGCCAGCTTGGCAACTCCCGGCTTGCCCCCGTCATTGGTGTTGGAGAACAAATGATGCCGGACGATGGCAACATCCCCTACGATCTTTATGGTTTGTTCGGTCAGGCTCATGTCGACAAAATCCAACTGTCCGCTGGTGGTAAGAGAGGATATGAATACGGCCTTGTCCTGTATATTCCCATTGGAATGTCCATAGCTCAGGTCTTCCGCCGTCAACCTGTCCAGAACGGCTTTATCGGGATCTACCAGGGCTTTACGTAGTTCTTCGACAGCGGAGGTCACCGCTGTTTCATCTTTTGTCTGAGCGAGGGCTGTGAAACCTGCAGGGAGCAGGAGCATCATGTAAAGGATCGCTTTTAGCATATGTATTATTTTATTTTAAACTATCTTATTTTACTCCTATTTTTTCTATTTTCATTTTATTCTTTTCCCAGCTTATTCTATCCCCAATTCCTTTTGGATCGCTTCCAATGATCTGCCTTTTGTCTCCGGCAATACGCGCCAGACAAAGACCAGTTGGATCAGCATCATGAAACTATAAAATATAAAGGAATAGAACCCTCCATTTTTGCTTCCTTCGACGATCACGGGAAAGGTCCAGGAGATAACCGCCGCCATGATCCAATGGGTAAAGCTCCCCAGGGAACCGCCTTGGGAACGGACGGCATTGGGAAAGATCTCGGCAATAAAGACCCATATGACCGCTCCCTGTGAAAAAGCGAAGAAAGCGATGAAACCGATCAGGTATACAAGCACCTCGCTATTCCCCGAGACGCCGGCATTGAATGCCCGGGCAGTCAGGCCAAGGAAAAAGATCATGCCCACCGAACCGATCAGCAACAATTTCTTGCGGCCGAATTTATCGATCAAAGTCATAGCCAGGAGGGTGAAAAACAGGTTGGCCGCCCCGATATAGACCGGTTGCAGGTAAGCATCAGACTTACTAAAACCCGCCATCTCAAAAATACGGGGTGCATAGTAGAGGATGGCATTGATCCCGGACAATTGGTTGAACATGGCCAGGAGCACCGNNCGGTTTTGAAACAAGGCTTCCTTATGCTCCTTAACCGAATCCCGGATCGCCTGTATAGCTGCCGTGACATTTTCTTCTCTCAGCTTCTGCATGATGGGCACGGCTTCCGCATCCCTTCCATTCAGTATCAGCCAGCGAGGACTCTCGGGGATCGTCCGCAGCAATATCCAGAATAATACGGAAGGGACTACCATGATCCCAAGCATCCAGCGCCAGGAATTTTCTCCCATGCCGACAAATAAGAAATTGGTAAGATAGGCAACGAAAATGCCGGCCACTATATTTAACTGAAAACTACCCGCCAGACGGCCACGCAAATGAGCCGGGGCGATCTCTGAAATATACATGGGGCCTACTACGGAAGATGCACCTACAGCTATTCCCCCGATAAAACGAAAGAGGATGAAAAGTATCCAGGCCGAGACAGAACAGCAACCGACCGCCGCTAAAATGAAGAAGACCGATATGACCTGTAATACTTTCTTACGGCCATATTTCTTTGCGGGGAAACCGGCTACCAGGGAGCCCAATATAGTGCCTAACAAGGCGGCCGATACGGTAAACCCCTGCCAAAAGGAGCTGAGAGACCACATTTTTTCGATGATTTTCTCGGCCCCGGAGATCACTGCAGTCTCGAAACCGAAGAGGAATCCCCCCAATGCGGCAATAAGGGCTATGCGAACGGGATAGGCAAACATATCGTTGATTTGTTACAAGAAATTTGTTACAAGAAACTTCAATTTAGCGCAATTTTCTCTTACAACGATATAGTTGGATAACATAGTTTAATGACTTGGTTTGACGACTTAGTTTAATAACATCCTTTTTAAGCTGTCTTCCGGTAATTTAATACCCCAGGCATTCAGGAAAAGCCCGATACCGGCATGCTATCGACGGAGTCATTGCCAACCACTGCAATGGAAATATTCTTACCCGTTTTATCGAACACGGTGGCATTGCCCACTCCAAAAAAGTTTTGCGTATTGTCCGGAGCGAATGCCTTTGCATCCATTACGAAATCCGTCTTTGCCCGGTCACCATCACTGAATGACCCGGTCAAGACTACTGAATGATTCCCGAAAAAGATACCGGACTATTTTTCCAGGTACCGGAGCGACACCATCGCACACCCCCTGACCAACGGCAATTCCAGGACGGTAGCGTTTCCTGTAGTAACAGATTTGAGGGGTGAGCCTTCTTTTTTCCCGGGATACCATACCTTGCAGGAAGCTATATGCCCGGCCCTGCAATTCCGGCCAGACTCCCTTACCATAATACGCACCCTGACATGGTC
>PLXD01000112.1 GCA_003151295.1 Chitinophagaceae bacterium
GAAAAAAGCAGTGCCGAAGAAAGCAGCTCCAAAGAAAAAAGCGCCGGCAAGCACTCCCGCGCCTGCACCCGCTCCTATGCCCCAATCAGGCAATGAGCCTACGGTGGATGGAGGTTTTGATATTAGCAGTGACAGTAGTAATTAATCGAATAGAGCTGATCGTATAATAAAAGAACCCTCCTTAATCAGAGGGTTTTTATTTTTATCCGGGCCCGGGACTTCTGCCGGTCTTCGTATCAGAATTTATTCATTACTTCCACGACCCTGCTTATATCCTCCTCCGTGTGGCAAACCGAACAGGGAATGCTAAGCGTAGTGGCGTGTATCTCCTCCGCGATAGGGTAAGACAGCCCGCCCAATACCTTCCGGGTAGCATTCTGTTTATTCGGAGCGACGGGATAATGGATTTCCGTCCCTATACCGTGACTCTGGAGATTCTCCCTCAATGCATCGCGCTTCGGGTGGCGGACATTGAAAATATGGTATACATCCAGATAGTCCGGATGAAGTTGCGGCTTGATAAAATCGCTTTTCAAACGGGCATGATAGATAGCCGCCAGCTTTCGCCTGTGTGCATTCATTTTCTCCAGGGACCCGATCTTTACCAGCAGCAGGGCGGCCTGGAGTTCATCCAATCTTGAGTTCACACCCACTTCCTCGTTATAATATTTCACTTCGGAACCGTAATTACGCAGTCTCCTGATCCGTTTTGCCAATTCATCATCCTCCAGGATCACGGCCCCGCCGTCTCCCAACGCGCCAAGGTTCTTGGTCGGATAGAAACTAAAGCAGCCAATCTCCCCGAAAGTGCCGCTCAGCCCACCTTTATACCTCGCACCATGGGCCTGTGCACAGTCTTCGATCAGTTTAAGCCCATGTTTTTCTTTGATCGCAAGGATCTTATCCATGCTGCAGCATTTGCCGTATAAATGCACGACCATCAGGGCCCTTGTCCGGGGTGTAATAGCCTGCCCGATCAGGGATGGATCGATATTATAGGTATTGATATCCGGTTCCACCAGGACAGGTTTCAACCCATTTTGCAAAATAGAGAGGATGGTGGCGATGAATGTATTCGAAGGAACAATGATCTCATCACCCGGTTCTAAATTCAGGGACCGCAGGGCAAGTGTCAGGGCATCCAGCCCGTTGCCTACGCCGATGCAATGACGAGTCCCATTATACGCGGCAAAAGCCGCTTCCAGTTCTTTTACTTTCGCTCCCAATATATACCAGCCCTTATCCAGGAAAGCGGCAAATGCAAGCTTGAACTCTTCTTCGAATGCCTTATTGGAAAGACGTAGATCTTCGTACGGGATCATGGGAGCTTTTTTGCACGGGTTCGAAAATATAATCCGCCTTTTCATAGGGCCAGGAAGCCATCACAAAGAGGACCGCATCCGGGGAGAAACTATGAAGTACTCTCCATTCCTGGGCTTCCACGATCAGACATTTCTCGGGCGTATCCAGCAGGTAATCCTTTTTGGGCTGGCCGTCCTCATGCGTGGTAATCACACAAGTTCCCTTAATACAGATGACCGCTTCATGAGTCTTATAATGCTTATGGCCGCCCCTCGCCTCATCGGTGGTGCGGTGAATGGAAAAGATCCGCTTGACCTCGAAAGGCAATCTGCATGCGGCATCATCGATAACCGTTAGGCTCCCTCGCGGGTCCTTATAAGTTGGCAGCTTAATAAAATAAGACATAGATTAAATGATTAAAGTCCTCATATTTCGGATAGGCATTCTGATTTCATTAAGCTATTAATAACTTATTTATCTGCTATTTATTGCTGATTCACCCTTTCCCTTTTTACGGACTGACCCGCGGAGCCCGGCTTTGCAGGCCGGTTCGCCTGGTTCGCCTGGTCCAATTTGTCGAGCACCGCCGCGTCGACGCGCAGGTCGAATTTCCTGGCCAGGAATTTGCCTGACGTGCGCAGATCTTCAAAATCACCGATCGTAAAAATTTTTGGATTGCTGCCACCCCCCGACCAGTCTATGTAGTAGAGGTTGTTATTAATCACGGAATCTTTGAAGGGAGAATTCATAATAAGGGTCGTGATCAGGAACTCATCGGTTCCCCATGTATATTGGGAAAACCTTCTTATCCTGTTATTAGACTCCATGAACTCGGTAATATATTTCACACAGTCCAGGCCCAGGGTCATAAAAGTGGCGCAGGGACCTCCATAAAGACGATAAGGCAGCGGGAACTTCCGCTTGGGAAGGATGCGGTTGATCATGAACTGAATACAATACCTTCCCCTGAACCCGAAATTCGTCATATGGTACTTGTTGACCCTGGTAACGGCGTGGCTCCACCACTCCTCGCCCGGGTCTTTATAGTAGATAAAATTTTTGCCGGTATTGTTCTCCAGGAAGGAATAGAAGCAATCGACCGGGCTGATGGGATAGTCCTGTCCGCTCATGACACTGACGAACTCGTAGGGGATTCCTTTATCCAGTATCTCCCGGAATGAGGACAGAATAGCCGCAGTTAGGCCATAGCCTCCCCAATTCACTTTTATCCTCCTCTGAATGAAGTGGATATTATCCGTTTCAGACAGGTAGCTGAAAGCGCTGATGTCAATCTTCTTATCCAGGTGTATATAGAAATCGGAACCATCCCTGGCAAGCGAGTCGATCAGCCTTTCGATCTGAAGAGGATCTTTATAGGCCATTATAAGAAAAGCCGCTTTCATAGTGATGGGTATTCGGAGTTTTTAAAATCCCATTNNTAATCGGATATATCAATAACCGATTGATACCGAATTAAATATAAATTGAAATCCCCTCCGGAAACCGATACCCGCGAATCCCTACCCCCCGAAAAAGAAAAACGTCCCGGGATAACCGGGACGTTTTCAAAAAATTAAATCGCAGCGTTAGGAGATCTTCTCCACCTGCATATAGTTCAGTTCTACCGGGGTAGACCGACCGAAGATTTTCACGGTTACCTTCAATTTCTTTTTTTCATCGTTCACTTCCTCAATGATCCCGTTAAAGTCATTGAAAGGCCCTTCGATGATCTTAATGGTCTCACCGATGATGAACGGCTCGCTCATGCTCATTCCACCGGATTCCGCCATTTCGTCCATCTTGCCCAGCATCTTATTGACTTCCGCCTTACGAAGGGCGATGGGGTTCTCCTTACCAAGGAAATGAATAACGCTATTGGTATTCTTGATCGCTTCCCGCAGATCATCACCCAGCTTGCCATCGGTCACTTCGATCATAACATACCCAGGGTAGTAATTACGCTCACGCATAACTTTCTTCCCGTTCTGGACCTTATATACCTTTTCCACAGGCAGGAAAACCTGTTTCACTACTTCGCCCCAGCCGCTGCGGGAAATCTCCTTATCCAGGTATTCCTTCACCTTGCGCTCCTTGCCGCTGACAACTCGCAGCACGTACCATTTCGTTTCTTGTTGATTTACAGTAGTTTCCATTATCGTTTGAATAATGAATAGATGAGATTTAATATAGAACTCGATACCAGGTCCATGAGCCACACCACGATGGTCACCACCAAGGTCGCCACTAAAACGATCACGGTCGACTGCTGCAACTGGTTCCAACCGGGCCAGGAGACTTTTTCCATAAGTTCCTTATATGACTCACGGAAATATGTGGTGATTTTGTACATCTCAATGATAATTTTGAACATTTACTCACAAACCATATCCTTGTAAATATAGCCCGCGCCCCCGATAAATCGGGGATGAAAATTAATTTGCACGGGCACTAGGATTCGAACCCAGATCAAAGGTTTTGGAGACCTCTATTCTAACCGTTGAACTATGCCCGTATAGCCTCTCACTGCCCATTTCTTACAGGAACGGATAGGGAGTAGAAAGATTAAAGAACTTATAATAACAAAGTACCCGGAACAATCCAAGTACTTTGCAAAAATAATTAAAGATTTCCAAAATCCCCCTTTATGGGGTGAATCCCGGGAGTTTTATTTCACGATTTCAGTGACCTGGCCTGCACCTACGGTACGACCACCTTCACGGATAGCGAATTTCAACCCTTTTTCCATGGCAATCGGCTGTATCAGCACCACGCTCAGGGAAGTATTATCACCAGGCATCACCATTTCAGTACCGGCAGGCAGGGTCACTTCACCCGTTACATCCGTAGTACGGAAATAGAATTGAGGACGGTATTTGTTAAAGAAAGGAGTGTGACGGCCACCTTCTTCCTTGCTCAGTACGTATACTTCGCCCTTAAACTCGGTATGCGGAGTGATAGAGCCGGGTTTGCAAAGAACCATACCGCGACGGATCTGGGTCTTTTCAATACCACGCAGCAACAGACCTGCATTGTCGCCAGCTTCACCCGCATCCAGGAGCTTGCGGAACATTTCCACGCCTGTGACGACCGTCTTCATCGTGTCCTTGAAACCCACGATCTCGACTTCTTCGCCCACCTNNAACGGTAGAAGTCAACGGAGCATCCATCAGACCTACAATCTCGATACCTTCACCTACCTTGATGCGGCCCCTTTCAATACGACCGGTAGCAACAGTACCACGGCCGGTGATGGAAAACACATCTTCCACAGACATCAGGAACGGCAGATCAACCGGGCGGGGAGGAAGGGGTATATAGGTATCGACCGCAACCATAAGTTCATCGATCGCCTTAACCCATTTTTCTTCTCCGGCCAGGGCGCCTGTAGCAGACCCCTGGATGA
>PLXD01000479.1 GCA_003151295.1 Chitinophagaceae bacterium
CATATATTGGGCCATGAGGGTCAGGGCGAAATATTGCCCATCGGCCTGATCGCTGCTCGATTCGCCGCGCCAATCCCATTCACCGTCTCCGACCGCATGCCAGCCAATGACATCGACATAGCCTGGATACCAGTATGTCTTGATATTCTCATAATGCTCGATCTTGATGGTAATGGCATCGGCCCTTTCAAAGGAACGCCCGAAGTAGCCATGGATGCTATGGATATTATGCAGGCGCTCCATGGCCTCGAAAGACTCGATACAGTTTTGTCTGGCCTCCGGGTCATNNGGTCACCAGCCAGCGGAAGAGTTCGGCTCCCATATACATCGAGGTCCAGAGGTTATCGCTGTCGTGGGGGGCCATCTCCGATGTAGAGATATCGCCTTGCTTCAAATCGGAATAATCGGAATAGAAACCATAGCGGATATGGCGCTGACGGACGATCGATTCGTAGTACATGGCTTTCTCATACAGGGTCAAAGGATCGTTGGTGATTTTAGCCAGTCCCTTATCAGTCAGGATCCAGACATCGGTGTTCTCTCCCGGGGCGATATCGATGACATGATCTCCCGGTAGCCATCTTTCAGAGGCATAATAATCGAATTTCCCGTCATCCCGCAGCTTGAAAGCGCCCTTATCGGATCCGAACCACAGATGTCCCCCAATCTCCCGGATGGTTTNNGGTGAAAGAGGCCATCTGGGTCAATTCGCCGGATTTACCCATATCGCCGGACTTATAAACCGTAATCATCTTTTTATTCGCAGGGCTGAAAGTGCTCAGGGAATGCGCCGTAAGGATCCAGAAAATATTTTTAGCAGCCAGGTATTGAATATCGATCACGGGTGCTCCGGTGCTTCCAGACCAGGTCTTCAGCGAGTCTTGTATCAATGCCAGGGCCTGCCCATCGGTGACAAGGAACTCGAAATTTTTCCCGGCTGTCACCCGGTTAGCACCCGGCATACCATGTGGGGTATAGAGCTTCCCGGCCCAGGCATTGCTAAGGACGGCTTTGCCATCGGCATAGATGAACTGCCCGTCGAAGACTCCCAGGGCCGAAACATGCTTATCCGTGAGGGGCCGGTAGCTGAGGTCGCTGACCAGGGTACCGGGAACCAACAGTTGGCCAGCCCGGGGTTTCAGCAGTCCCTTGGAGGATAGTACCTGTATATTCCCATTGCGGTCGCAGACCACATTGTGTAAAACGAGACTGCTATCGCTAAGTATGTACTTGATGCTATAATCCTGCAGGTAAGGTTGGTCACGATAGACTGCAGCCGTCGCAGCGGCCTGGGAGACGGGGGGCGCATTCCTGAAAGAAGGAGCCGCAGGAGCAGGTGCGAGCAGGTTTTTCGCGTTGATGAAAGGAACAACATGGCCATGCCCGGTTGTGCCGGAGCGGTCATTTAGCAAGGCAACGGAAGAAGTCGTGCCTATCTTTACAGGCACCCCAATCACTTTAAGATAACGCCCCAGCCAATAAGGAAGCAGCCAGATATCGCCGGCGCTGTATTCCTCCTGCCCATCATTGCCACCATCCAGGTCGAATCGGTTGGAATTATGGCGGCTGACCTCTAACTCATCCGGGGGCAAGACTTCGGCGATGGTCTGTTTCCGGAAATTATCCGGGATTGGTGTAATATCTTTTCTTTCACTGTTCTCTACCCGCCAGGTGATCATGTCCAGGGGATATTTTTCCAGGTACCAAACCGCTTCGTTAAGGTCGAACTCCTTCACGCCGGTCATAGCCGTGAATAAATCCCAGGCTCCTTCTTTTTCGGGCCTTTCTATCTGCCAGTGATCGAGGATCGACTCCTTGAATTTTTCTTTCAGCGTATCGTTGAAGGCATACCGGTAAAGGCCCCAATATCCCAGGAAATACATTTCATCGTCGGAATGGTTCCAACCATCAGACAGCTCTTTGCTGAGCGCATCGGCATCGGCAGGGGCATGCCCGATTTCCTTCATAGGCCGCATGAGGTTTTCAAGATAACCGTGTTTCTCCAACAGATCGAAGGCCGTTTGTTTATAGATCTCTTTGTGCGTAAAATGATAGGCTGTCTGCAACATGGCCATTATATTCGAAGAAGTGATCTTGCGGTCTCCAACATATTTAGGCCTTGCATTGGTATACTCGGGATTCCACCTGCCCCACATAGTTGGCTTACCGTCCCAGTCGATCATGTAGAGCTTATTCCTTACGATATGTCCCATCAGCGTATCGATCAGGCGGATGGCCCTGCTCTTAAGATCCGGATCGTCAACCAGTTCCGCCATTGCGCCGAAGACGAAAATATGACCGATGGCTTCGTCGCTGCTGGTAGTGGATTTCCAGTCCCATTCGGGATCCTGTGCCCGCCTCCAGGCATCGTCGTTATATTTATACCCCCTTCTTTCAAATGAACGCGAAGGGAAGCCGGGGATACGGTTGATACTATACAATCTCTCCATCGCATCCATGGATTCCCGGCAGTTTTGCAGGGCTTCGGGTGAACGGGTGGCGGCATAGCGGAAAATTTCTGCACCCAGGTACATGGATGTCCAAAGACCATCATTGTCGGAATCTTCCAGAACGCCCGTGCTTGGGTCTCCATCCTTCATGCTGCTGATGGTAGCGTTGAACCCATAATGGATATGCCGGGCACGGACCTGTCTTTCGTAATAGAAGGCTTTATCTTCCAGCGTCATTTGCTCGAAATGAATCTCTCCCAGGCCTTTGTCCGTGAGGATCAATACCGAATTCATGCCTCGGGAAATATGTACCACCCTATCGGAAGGGATCCATCTTTTCGAAGCATAGTAGTCGAATTTGCCGTCTATGCGTAGCATGAATGCTCCCCGGGGCGTACCGAACCATAGTCTTCCGTCGATCTCGCGCACGATGGAGAGGTCATTGCAGGGAAGACGGTCGTTCACGACTCCCAACTGTTGCCCTGTCTCGGCATTTATACGAAGATACCCGTGATGAGTACCTGCAATAATCGTTGCATCCTTATCGGCAATCGTGAAGCAGGTGAGGCCGTCGGCCTTGAACCGGATGTTGACCGATCTGGCTCCGGGAGAGAAAAGAGAGAGCGAGTGCTCGCCCAGTATCCAGAAAGCATTCCGTATCCTGTCGAACTGGATATCTTCCACTTTGTCATCCTGCCTGCCCGACCATGCTACGGTAGTGTCAACGATATATTGCAGGGTGCTTCCGTCGGAAACCAGGANNGATCCTGCCGGCCCCGGTGCTGAATAGTTTCGCCTCCGGAAGCGTATGTTTGGAATAGAGCTTTCCCGCCCAGGCATTGCTGAATACGGATTTATCATCCAGGTAGACGAACTGGGAATCGAGGAGCTCGATATTGCTGATCTTCTTAAAGCGAAAGGGACGATAGGACTGATCTGCCACGAGCTTTCCGGGATAGAGGAATTGTCCCTCAGAAGTCCGGAGCAGGCCGGCGGAAGAATAAATCTGTATGACACCATTCCGGTCGCAGAATACTTTTTGCAATTGAACAGGAGCGGCGTCCTTCGCGTCAGGCAACAGATATTTTACACTGTAATCCTGCCGGAAAGACTCGTCGGGATACACCGGCTGACCCGGTATGGGCAACTGCTGGCCGAAGGCCGGGACTGAGCAATAAAAAAGGCTTAAAAAAGGAAGAAGCGCAACAAAAAAGAAGCGTGATTTCATGCAGATGATATTAATAACTTATGCCGGTTCCACTTTTAGAGGGCAAATCCGGATCGCCATACTCAATGAAACGAAAGTATTTTTAACTAACGATTGTTAGCTATTAGCGGGGCACGACAGATCCTAAAATTCTGAAACCGGAAAGAAAAGTAGCCGTATAAAAGCGTACTTTTAAATGGGCGGGAATCAAAATTAATCCCATCTGAAAAGATCAAAACCAACACCTTAAAAAATTAAAGTCAACAGATGAAAAGAAGAAATTTTTTACAAGCAGCCACTATCCTCCCCTTTTTCTCACGTCCTCTTTTCGAAAAAACGGGCCCTCAACCTCCAGACACCAGGCTTCCGGAAATCCGGGAAACAATGGCCGGGGATGCGGGTAAACGGGATTTCTTCTAGCTGCCCGCCGACGCCTGGGCAGCAGATTTTATCCCGCTCTATGCCGACGGTGAATTCCACCTGTTCTTTCTTTTGGATTGGAGAGATTCGGAAAAACATGGGGAAGGTACTCCCTGGTATAGAATCAGCACCAAAGACTTTGTGCATTTTACGGAACACGGTGAGATGCTGCCGCGTGGTACCACAGAAGAGCAGGATCTCTATGTATTCACAGGTTCTGCTATCAGCGCACATGAGAATATTAACGCACAGGGGAAATATCATATTTTTTATACCGGTCATAACCCGCATTTACTGCATCAGGGCAAACCGCAGGAGGGGATTATGCACGCAGTGAGCGAGGATATGAAGCAATGGAAAAAACTTCCCGGGCAGACCTTCTTTGCCCCGGATGATCGATATGAGCGGAATGACTGGCGGGATCCGTTTGTTTTCTGGAATGAAGAAAGCCGGGAATATAATATGCTGGTGGCTGCAAGATTTAAAAAAGGCATTCCCCGCAGAAGGGGATTGACGGCCCTTTGCGCATCAAAAGATCTGGAGAAATGGGAGGTCAGAGAACCTTTCTATGCGCCCGATCTTTATTATACGCATGAATGTCCCGATTTGTTCAGGATGGGCGACTGGTGGTATTTGCTATTCTCGGAATTCACAGATCTTGTGAGAACGCGATATCGTATGAGCCGCTCACTCAAAGGCCCCTGGATCATTCCGAAAAGAGACGATTTTGATGGACACGCCTATTATGCAGCCAAGACAGCTTCCGATGGCAATAAGAGATTCCTTTTCGGATGGAACCCCACACGCGATGGCGCCAAAGACAGCGGCGACTGGAATTGGGGGGGCAACCTCGTCGTGCACGAGATCTACCAGGAAAACAATGGTGAATTGTCCGTGAAAGTACCCGAAACAGTGAAGGCTGCCTTCGGAAACATCGTGGCACAGGATTTCAGGCCCGGTGCAGGTTCCGTTCAGGCCGAAAACGGGATCCTAAAAATCAAATCGCCGGGCACATTCGAGGCAGCCGCAGCCGGCAAAATGCCTTCCACATGCAGAATAAATGCCACCGTAGAATTTGAAAAAGAGACCAAAGAATGCGGCCTCATGCTACGCGTCAGCGATGACCTGGAAACAGCGTATTATATTCGTCTTGAACCCCGGAATAATAAACTCGTATTCGATAAGTGGCCCCGCGATCGATCGGAAGTCTCTCAGATGGTTGAACTGGACCGGGATATTGCATTGATCCCCGGCGTTCCTTACCATTTCCAGGTATTCATCGAAAACACCAAGGGCGTCGCCTATCTCAACGACAAAATTGCCATGAACTTCCGGATCTATGACTTACCCGAAGGCAACTGGGGCGTCTTTGTTTCCCAGGGAGCGGCAACTTTCAAAAACATGACTGTTTCGACCCTTTAATTTAATACCCCATTTAAGGGAAGAATAGGTAAGTGAAAATTTATACCCGCATCTCATCGGCTACCCAGTGTTGAACAGCCTGCTTGATCGCATTGGCAGATAATCCTTCTTTCAAGGCGCGCTCTACCAAAGCGGGCAGTTCCTCATCCGAAGCAAAACGCAAAGCAGCCAGTTGCCCAAATGACAATTGCCGCTCTACCGGCTCAAGCCGCTTGCCGGTCAGCACATAATAGCGGAAACGCAATTCCATCCTTACGATCCTGTTCTGGTTGCCTAATGCATAATGCTGCCTCA
>PLXD01000077.1 GCA_003151295.1 Chitinophagaceae bacterium
TTACTATTTCACTTCCGGGAAATCGGCATTGAGTGTCCCTATAGAACGCCTGACGATCAGTGAAATCAAAAAGGCTCCCTTCCAGGTCACGATCCCGGTGAACGGCTCGGTCATGCCCCTTACCACCATTTATCTGGATATCCAGGAAAGCGGACGGGTCGAAGAACGCTATGTGGAAGACGGGGCCATCGTGAAAAAAGGCGACGCCATCCTGCGTTTGGCCAATACTGATCTGGAGCTTACCCTTGCCCAGCAGCAAACTCAAGTGTATACCCTGTACTCAGCGATGCAGCTTTCCAGAGTCACCGCTCTACAGGGCACTGTGAGTAAGCAGAACGCGATGGCAGACGTGGAAAGCCTCTATAAAGAGGCAGAACGAACTTATAATCTGGATAAAAAATTGTTTGCACAAAAAGTGATTGGATCCCAGGAATTTCAGTCGGCGGAGAACAACTATAATTATTTAAAGAAGAAGCAACAATTGTCCCAAACGATCCTTCAACAAGATAGCGCCTCTGTGAGCCAGCAGACAGCGCAGGACAGACAATCCTACCAGGGGGCTCAAAACACGCTGAAGATCCTTCAAAAGAAAGTAGGAGACCTGATCCTCAGAGCCCCGGTCGATGGACAGCTAACCTCATTGGATGCGGATATAGGGGCGAACAAGGTAATGGGCGCCCGCCTCGGCCAGATCGACGTGATCAGCGGCTTCAAGGTGCAGGTACCCATCGACCAGACCTATTTACCCAAGGTTTATACCCGCCTGCTGGGCCATTTCGATTTCGCCGGTAAGACCTATACGCTTACGATCAAAAAGATATATAGCCAGGTGACGACCGGCCGCTTCAATGTAGACATGGTCTTCGTCGGAGAAGCGCCCAAGGGCATCCGCCGCGGGCAGGACCTCCCGATCCTGCTGGCATTGAGCGATGAAACGCAGGCCGTATTGGTCCCAAGAGGCGGTTTCTACCAGAAGACGGGCGGAAACTGGATCTTCAAAGTGAGCGATGATGGCAAAATGGCCTATAAAGTGGATATACAGCTCGGACGGCAGAACGTGGACTATTACGAGGTGTTGGGTGGTCTGAAACCGGGTGATAAAGTAGTCACTTCCAGCTATGACAACTATGGCGATATGCAGGAACTGATATTCAAAAAGGAATGACACACTAAACGAAACCTCCAAAATATTCTACATTCACAAACAAAAATCTCAACCAACCATTCAAACAGTATTAACATGATAAAAATCAGCGAACTCCAAAAGTACTACCGCACCGAAGAGGTAGAGACGATCGCCCTGAACAAACTCTCTTTCGAAGTGAAGGAAGGGGAATTTGTCGCCATAATGGGACCCTCCGGTTGCGGAAAATCAACGCTTCTCAATATCGTGGGATTATTGGACGATCCCGATGGCGGTAGTTTCTTATTCAACGGTACCGAAGTAGCCCATTTCAATGAGCGCAAACGGGCCGATCTCCGTAAACGAAATATCGGTTTCGTATTCCAGAGCTTCAACCTGATCGATGAGCTCACGGTGTTCGAGAACGTGGAACTGCCGCTGATCTACCTGGGTGTTAAGGGTCCCGAAAGGAAACAAAGGGTCGAAGCAGTGCTGGATAAAATGCAGATCATGCATCGCCGCAATCACTATCCGCAGCAGCTATCGGGCGGACAGCAACAGCGTGTTGCCGTAGCCAGGGCCGTCGTGAACAATCCAAAACTGATCCTGGCCGATGAACCGACCGGTAACCTGGATTCATCCAATGGGAACGAGGTCATGCAATTGATGACCGACCTGAACGAACAGGGTACGACCATCATCATGGTGACACACTCCGAACACGATTCCCGGTATAGCCATCGCATCATCCGCATGCTCGACGGACAGACGGTGACGGAGAACATATTAGTCTGAGTAATCCCGGATTTAAAGACCTCACTAATATGATTCGAAACTATTTCAAAATAGCCTGGAGGAACATCATCCGCCACAAAGCCTACTCCTCTATTAATATAGCGGGGCTGGCTATCGGCATGGCAGCCTGTCTGCTCATATTGCAATATGTCAACTTTGAACTGAGCTACGATCAGTTCAATACCCATAAGGAGGGGCTCTACCGCGTGGTGAACGATCGATACCAGAATGGAAAACTGGTTCAGCATGGCACCATCACCTATTCGGGGGTCGGCAAAGCCATGCAGGACGATTATCCGGAAGTAGTAAACCATGCCCGGGTCAAGCCCTTTGGCGGCATGATCATCACCTGTAATAATAAAAAGTTCGGGGAACAGCAGGTAATCGCCGTAGATAACTCTTTTCTGAGCATGTTCTCCTACCCTTTTATTGCGGGTGATATAAAAACGGCCCTGAAAGAACCTTTTACGGTCATCCTTACACAAACATCTGCAAACAAATATTTTGATATCCGCGATAATAATTACACTTCCCTGATCGGCAAGCTTGTCACCATGGGAACGGATTCCATGCCCTATAAGATAACAGGTATTTGTAAGGATGCTCCGGAAAACTCCCATTTACAATTCGATGCGCTCGCTTCTTATACGACGCTTCTTGCAGGCAAATATCCTTATAGAGAAGCGGATTACAATTTTACCCAATCGGATTTCTGGCATTATATACAACTAAGGCAGGGTACGGACTATAAAGCCCTGCAGGCAAAGTTCGATGCCTTCAGCCAAAGGCATTTCGAGGGTAATAAAATTTCCGGCAGCGTTGAAAAATTCTCTTTACAGCCCGTCGTAAAGGCACACCTCTACTCGGATTTCGAATATGAAATAGGCCGGACCGGTAGTTCGACTGTCGTTTGGGGCCTGCTGATCATCGCCTTGTTCATTATTGTCATCGCCTGGGTAAATTATATCAACCTATCCACGGCAAGATCGTCGGAAAGGGCCAGGGAAGTGGGCGTCAGAAAAGTGACAGGCGCAACCAAAGGTCAACTCATACGGCAGTTTCTCACAGAATCCCTGCTCATCAATATTATTGCTTTGCTATCGGCTATTTTGCTTGTGTTAGTTTTTCAGAGCCCTTTCAATGCGCTCATCCAACACAGGCTGTCATTCTCTTTTCTCCTGCAAAAAAGCCTCGGTGGTTACAGTATAACCATCGGACTCTCAGCGCTCATACTTACCGGCATTTTTATTTCCGGTTTTTATCCTGCATTCGTATTATCCTCTTTCAGGCCGATCCTGGTTCTGAAAGGGAAATTCAGCGCTTCTAAAAAAGGAATTGTATTGCGAAAAGGCCTGGTAGTGGGTCAGTTTGCCATCACCGTAGCCCTGATCATCGGATCGCTGGTGGTATTCCACCAGATGAAATACCTGAATGAACAGGAACTGGGAATGAACATAGATCAAATGCTCATTATTAAGCCGCCCATCCTAATGAATTTCGACTCGTCCTTCATGGCTAAAGAAAATAGCTTTAAAGAAGAGCTAAAGCAAATATCCAGTATAAAAGGCGTTGCCACAGCCAACAGGGTAGCGGGTGATGAAATGAGCCGCGATTTCGATGTTCACCGGGTGGATGACAACAGCGGCAATCATTTCACCGTAAGGAATATGGGTATTGACTACGATTATATTAATGTATACGGAATAAAATTAATGGCGGGCAGAAACTTTACGCCCTTAGATTATAACGCCGATTTTAATAAGCTTCATAATATGATTATAAACGTATCCGCGGTTAAACTGCTCGGTTTTGCTTCTAACGGTGATGCGATTGGAAAACAAATTATGGACGGCAATAGCCGATGGGATGTGATCGGGGTTATCAAAGATTTTCATCAAAAATCATTGCGCTATCCCTTGGAGCCGACGACATTGATCCCTGCCTATAGCACCTATAGCCCCATCTCGGTAAAAGTAAACTCCTCCAATATCGCGGCAACCGTCGCTTCGATAAAAGCTAAATATGCACAGTTTTTCCCGGGCAATCTATTCGACTATTATTTTCTCGATGAAAAATTCAATGAACAATATAAAAACGACCGCCTTTTTGGCAAAGCCTTCGGCATATTCGCCGGTTTTGCCATTTTCATAGCCTGCCTCGGCCTGCTGGGGCTATCGCTTTTTGCTACGACCCAACGTACCAAAGAAATTGGAGTTCGGAAGGTCCTGGGCGCATCCGTAACCAATATCATATTGCTCCTCTCAAAAGACTTTATACGGCTTGTGCTGATCGCATTTATTATAGCTTCTCCTCCGGCATATTTTATTATGCACGAGTGGCTGCAGGATTTCGCCTACCGTATAAATATCGGTTGGTGGGTCTTTGCTATTGCAGGCTCGCTCGCCGTAATCATCGCGCTGGCAACGATCAGCTTCCAGGCCATCCGTGCGGCCCTGGCCAACCCGGTCATATCCTTGCGAAGTGAGTAAGGGTTCGCTATATCAGGACGAGTCATTTGTCCTTCACCGCGCTAAAAATGTGTATCAAAAACGGACAGTCCCTGTATCAAAAGAGGACTATTTTGCAAAGAATTGGCAGCTAGTATCTTGCGTATCATGAACTTGTATTCTGGCATGCAATTGACAGTATGCTCTCCAAAATAAACCGGCAAGCGAAAAAATCAGTAAAACAGTAAATAAAAATTAGCGATGATAGACTTAAAACGCATCTCAAAGTGGTTCACGATCAGCGGAAAACCGAATTTTATCCTGAAAGATATCAACCTGACTATCCGGGAAGGCGAATTCGTTTCCATCATGGGGCCCTCGGGCTCGGGTAANNATCGACCCTCCTGAATGTCATCGGCATGCTGGACGATGCTTCCGAAGGGGAGTATTATTTCTTTGACCAGGCCGTTCATACCCTCAAAGAAAAACACCGCTCCCAACTATACAAACAATATATCGGTTTCGTATTCCAGGCCTATCACCTGATCGACGAGCTGACGGTCTATGAGAACATAGAAACCCCGCTGATCTATCAGAACGTCAAATCTTCCGAACGCCAGGCGATGGTGGCAGATGTCCTGGACAGGTTTAATATCGTCGGGAAAAAGGACCTGTTTCCTACTCAACTTTCCGGGGGACAGCAGCAACTGGTTGGCATTGCCCGTGCACTGATCGCCAAGCCAAAGCTCCTGCTCGCCGATGAGCCTACCGGTAACCTGAACAGCAAACAGGGGGAAGAAATCATGGAACTGTTCAGACAACTAAACAAGGAAGATAAAGTAACCATCATACAGGTGACCCATTCCGAAAAGAATGCAGAATATGGTACCCATATCATCAACCTCCTGGATGGTAGAATTGAAAACAAGTGAGGATGTGCCCGGGATATACCTGTAGTATGCCCGGCAGAAAAAAATTAAATCCTGCGGACGAATTGAAAACCAAATCAGTATGCAAAAGCAATATATCTTCTATCTATTTATAGCCCTTTCCCTATCCTTTCCCTTTACCCGAGTTCCCGCACAAAGCAATCCCAAAACCCCTGGTCTGGTTAAAGGCGCAGCAGGAAGCAATAGTGACACGATAGGAAGCACACTCAGCCTGCCGCAGGCCGTCAGGATTGCCATTAAAAATAACCTGGCGGTCAATACATACGATTTGGTGATGCAACAAGATAAAATCAACCTTCACCAGGCCTGGGATTATCTGCTCCCTACCCTCAATGGCTCGGCCAACCAGGGTATGGGCTTCGGACGTAGTCTCAATACTTATAACTACACCTATGTGAACGAGCAGACCAATTCAGGCAATTATGGCCTCAACACCGGGCTGATCTTATTCAATGGATTTTATTATCAGAATAACATACGGCAAAACCGATATTACTACGAGGCCGGAAAAATGGATCTACAGAATCAGAAGGATCAGATCACCCTAAGTATTATCCTGGATTATTTACAGGTGTTGAGCAACCAGGATCAGTTGGCGATCACACGGGAAACGGCCGATGTAGATGCCAAACAGTTGACAAGACTTGATTCGCTAAGCAAAGCAGGGTGGTCACCCTCCCATCCATTTTCCGATCTGCCCAATCTGCAGGGACAATATGCCAGTGACCTGGCGAACATCGCCACCGCCGAGAACACACTCGAATTAGCAAAAATCGCATTGTTCCGGGATCTTAACGTTCCCTACAAAAGAGACGCAGCGTATGACCGGGGAGCTCTTGCGATGCAACTGACCGATTACCAGGAATCCCCGGATAGCATCTATCAAACGGCCCTGCAGGTGGTGCCGGCTGTCAAAGCCGCCGACCTGAGGATCAAATCCTTTCAAAAAGCTGTGCTGGCAGCAGGGGGTCTGTATTATCCTACCCTATCCTTTGGAGCAAGTGTGAATACCCTTTATAACAATACCACAACGACTTCCATACCAGGCGCGATCACCAATCAGCCAACCGGCGATTATATCACGGTAGGCGGAACGCAGTATAATGTGATCGGTAAACAACAAAGCTTTACTTCCCAGAATATCTCCTTTGGCGATCAGTTCAACAACAACAGGAGTTATTCCATTGGCCTAACGCTGAATATCCCGATATTGAATTATTTTCAGCGAAGGAATGGCGTAAAAACGGCTAAGGTCAATCTCAAAACACAGGAGGTCAATGCAAATAACCTACGCCTTGTATTGCAGCAAATCGTGGAACAGGCCTATCAGAATATGATCCTGGCCTATAAGCAGTATAAATCTTATATCGATCAGGATGCCGCTTTCGCCGAAGCGTTCAGGATCACGGAAATCCAGTTTAATGAAGGCGTTATAGGTGTGGATGCGAATATTTATCTGCCGGCAAAGAGATTAGCCGATCAGGCCAAATTATTCCTGGCCCAGGCCAAATATACCTATATCTTCCGGACAAAAGTGCTGGATTACTACCAGGGCAGGCTTACGCTGTAAGCCATCATTAATCAAAAGTCATTAAATACATTTCAGTACATATTAATTTTTATTGAAATTGAATCATATTCCTTTCCCCCTCTATGTAATTTCTTTTTTTCTGTTCTTCGGCCGAAGCCAGGTTTTGGGACTTCGATCGCGGAACCCCGGACCAGGCACAAGCCAAGACCCATTGGGACGGCTCCCGGGAGGAGATTTTCATACACGCTCCAACCAGGCACCCAAATATTTCGTGATCTTCCCCGTTTCTACCATGAAACCATCATGTCCATAGGCAGAATCGATCTCCACCAGTTCGGCTGCCGGCATATACCGGGCCATAAACCGCTGTTCCTCCAGGGGACATAGAATATCGCTGTCGATCCCCATGATCAGGGTCTTTTGGGAAATGCTTTGAAGGGCCTGCTCTACGCCCGGATAACGCCCCCTGGCCAGGTGATGGCTGTCAAGGGCCTTTGTAAGCAACCAATAGCAATAGGCGTTGAAACGGTTTACCAACTTTTCTCCCTGGTACTCAATATAAGAGGATGCTTTATAGTGGTCCGTTTTTTCGGGATCCGGATCGCTCTGCTTCTTTACCAGGATCCCATAATTGCGGTAGGTCAGGATCCCGATAGCCCGCGCGGCTTTCAGTCCCTTCCTGCCGGCTTCGGGAAATGCCTCCCGCCAACTGGCGTCGGCCTCGATTGCCAAACGCTGGGCAGTATGAACGGCAATCCCCCAGGCACTTTCCGTAGAAGAAGTAGCGATCAGGAAGAGCTTTTTAATGACTTCCCTTTCCATTAAAGCCCATCCACACGCCTGGTATCCCCCCATGCTCCCTCCCATTAAAAGATGTATCCTGTCAATGCCCAGGTGCTGCCGAAGGAGGATATGTGCCCTGACCATATCCCGGATGGTAATCCTTGGAAAATGACTGTAATAGGGTCGTTTATTGAGCGGATCCTCGCTGACCGGACCCGTGCTCCCATAGCAGGAACCGAGAATATTGGCGCATACGATAAAATATTTCGCGGGATTGATTAGCTTGTCCTCCCCTATAAGACCCGACCACCAATGGGCGGCATCGGAATTGGCGGTCAGTGCATGGCAAACCCATACCACATTTGATCTATCCTCATTCAATGCGCCATACGTATTATAAACAATATTAATACTAGGTAAGGAATCTCCGCATTCCAGGGTAAAGGGCTTTCCGTAATAAAAATGATTCATTGGCCAGATTCTCTATTTCAGGATGCAAAATAAGGGCATCAGTGAATTACATTTGCAAAAATCTTTTTTATGATACAAATTGAGATAGAGCGGGTGAGCGGAGATTTCGGTTTTGAAGCCAAAGATGCAATGGGACATACCGTCCGAATGGATAGCAGTCCCGAAACGGGAGGCGTCGATTTCGGCGTTCGGCCTATGCAAATGCTCCTGATGGGCCTGGGGGGTTGCAGCGGCATCGATATCGTGTCGATCCTGAAAAAGCAAAAACAACCCGTCGTAGGATTCCGGATATTGATCGAAGGGGAGCGCGAACCCGGCAAGGAGCCTTCCCTGTGGCAGGAAGTCAATATCGTCTTTGAATTGAAAGGAGCCATCGACCCCGAAAAAGCGAGGAAGGCCTGCGAACTTTCGATCAACAAATATTGTTCCGTAGCAGCTACCCTGCAGGAAGCCGGCTGTAAAATCCGGTGGGATGTCAGGGTAATCGCATAACGAAAGCGAAAGAATGCATAACTTTCACTTATTCATATCTCCCTATAAGCTGTTAGCTGTAAGCTAATGGCGATAAGCTAAAAATCAACGTCATGCCAGAACATAAAATTACAAAAGCCATCCGCACGAGGGTAGACCAGACCAATGAAATGGAACATTCTTCACCCCTCTTCCTCACCAGTAGTTTCTGCTTTGACAATGCAGAGGATATGCGGGCGGCTTTTGCCGATGAGAATGATGACAACATCTATACCCGCTTCAGCAACCCGACCGTTCAGGAATTCATCGACCGGATGTGCGCCCTGGAAGGAGCGGAAGACGGCTTTGCAACCGCTTCCGGGATGAGTGCAGTCTTTGCCTCTTTTATGACCTTCCTTAAGAAGGGCGATCACCTGATCGCCTGCAATGCCATTTTTGGAAGCACCCATACCATCATCACCAAATACCTCCCTAAATACGGCATAGAATATACCTATGTAGATGCCGGGGACCCCAAACAATGGGAATCAGCCATCCGGCCCAATACCAAAATGATTTACCTGGAGACCCCAACCAACCCGGGATTGGAGATCATCGACCTGGAAGAGGCCGGCAAACTGTCACGTAAGCATAACCTGATCCTGAATGTCGACAATTGTTTTGCGACCCCGGTCAACCAGACGCCGATCCAATATGGGGCGGACATCGTGATCCATTCGGCTACCAAATGGATCGACGGGCAAGGCCGGGTTCTCGGCGGCATTCTTGTCGGAAGGAAAGACCTGATCCACGAAGTCTATCTTTTTTGCCGGAGTACAGGGCCAGCCCTCTCTCCTTTCAATGCATGGGTACTAAGCCGGAGCCTGGAAACACTGGATGTAAGAATGGAAAGACATGCATCCAACGCCCTCCATATCGCCCAGGCCCTGGAGAACCATTCTAAGATCTCCTGGCTGAAATATCCCTATCTGCCCAGTCACCCCCAGCATTCGATCGCCCTGAAACAAATGAAGAACGGCGGCGGTATTTTCTGCTTTGAATTAAAAGGAGGCCTCGAAAGCGGTCGTAAATTCCTCGACAACCTGGCTATCCTCTCCCTCACCGCTAATCTGGGAGATACCCGGAGCATTGCCTCCCACCCGGCAAGCACCACACATGCCAAGCTAAGTGAAGCAGAAAGAATGGCCACGGGGATTACGCCCGGATTGATCAGGATATCTGTCGGCCTCGAGCACCGGGACGATATCCTCCAGGATATCCTCCAGACCCTGGAAAAATGCTAGGATGAATTTCAATATTATTTGCATTTTTTGCGATTGGTCGCAAGAACTTAAGTGTATTGTTTAAACAAGTTGTAAGCAATTTCCTATAAAATGAAAATATTATTACATGAATGACGTTTAGATAGTCAACAACACTGAGGAATGAACCTCCGCAAACATTTTCAGACCTTTTTACATACCGGCATCGTCAAAGGATTATCCTTCGACGAAAGAAGGAAGATCCTGGCACTCAACTTTGGGATCGCCCTGGGTGTTCCCTTTAAGAGCACTTTTCTGGTAGTGAACCTTCTTTCCGGGTATTACTATCTGGCATTCCTTAACGGGTTGATGGTCTTGGGTAACCTGACGATGTATATACTGCAGCGAAAGAAGCAATACAAAGCGGNNGCGAGATATATAATGGTAGGCGGGATCATGATCTTTTTCACCTATATCCCTATCTATTTTCATAATAGCTCGGAATACATGCTCATTCTCGATATGGCGGCTATCCTGCTGCTGTTCGACAATAAAACGGTCTGCATATCCCTGATCGTACTGGATGCCTTCTGTTTTATCTTCGTGAAAACGAGCATGAATTTCATCACGCCCGTCGACCAGATGACGGCCACAAGGAATATAATCAATCTGATCGCTTTTTTTATCTGTCTGACAACAATCCTTTTCTATTACAGGCACCAGCAGAAAATCTACCAGGCTAAACTGGAAAAAATAAACATTTACCTCAACGAGAAATCCAAAGGTCTGGAAGACCTGAACAGGTCCAAGGAGAAGATTTTCTCCATCCTCTCCCACGACCTCAGGCAGCCGCTGGTCTCCGTAAAGTCACTGTTACAGCTGATGAACCGACAGGCCCTTTCAAAGGAAGCATTCAAGGACCTATCCGGGAACGTGAATCAAAGCCTTGACAATATCATGTTGAGTCTGGACAATACCCTGAACTGGTCGATCAACCAGCTCAAAGGTATCAGGACCAAGCCCGAGCCCGTGAATCTTTATGAGATAGCGGGCAATGTGTATGAACTGTTGGAAGAGAATATCTGCAGGAAGAGCATCCTGTTTATTGACAATATCCAGGTATTGGCCAAGGTATACGCCGACAGGGAACAGGTGACGATCATTTTACGTAATCTTGTTTCCAATGCGATCAAATTCACCCATACCGGTGGGCTGATCCATCTGTCTGCAAAAGAGATGAGCACCTGCTGGCAACTTAGTATAGAAGATAACGGTATCGGTATGGACGATGAGATGATGCGGAAAATATTCGATTCAGGACAACATTTCACCCGCCCCGGCACAGCTAACGAAAAAGGAACCGGCCTGGGCCTGAGACTGGTCAGGGAACTGGTACAAAAGAACGAGGGAGAGATCTCAGTGACCAGCTTACCGGGTAAGGGAACCACGTTTTCCCTGCATTTAAAGAAAGCGAGCAATTAGGGCCGTCAATTAGCTGGATTGCATAGCCAACAGGGCCTTCCTCTAGTCCCCCCAGATCTCATCCTTGCCTTCCAGCCATAATTTAACCAGTTCCGTCGTTACCGATTTCGGTCTTTCGATAGGGAACCCGAGTGCCCGGTCCCAGCAAAGACTGGATAGCACACCCAGCGCCCGGCTAACGCCGAACAGAACGGTATAGAATTCATATTCGACCAGTCCGTAATGAACCAGAAGAGCTCCGCTGTGTGCATCTACATTCGGCCAGGGATTCTTGATCTTACCTAATGATTGCAGGATAGGGGGAACGATCTCATAGATATTCCACACCGTTTGAACGAGCGGATCATCAGGCATATGTTTTTTCCCGAACTCCATTTGAGCGGTGAAACGGGGATCTGTCTTTCTCAATACTGCATGCTGATAGCCCGGGACCACCTTCCCTTCATTAAGTGTCTTACGCACATAGATATCGATCTGTTCTTTGGAAGGCAGATCAACACCCAATTCCTTGCGCATATCCAGTATCCACTTAATCACTTCCTGGTTAGCCAATCCATGCAAGGGACCGGCAAGACCGTTCATTCCCGCGGCAAAACTCAGATAGGGATCGCTCAATGCCGATCCCACCAGGTGTGTAGTATGAGCACTAACATTCCCTCCTTCATGATCTGCATGAATGGTCATGTACAACCTCATTAACTCATGGAAGGTCTCGTCCTCATAGCCCAGCATATGGGCAAAATTACCTGCCCAATCCATGAGCCCGTTCGGGTGAATATGATCTTCGTTCTTNNCCGATAGATATAAGCTGCTACCCGGGGCAGCCTGGCAATCAGGTCCATGGTATCGTCAAATACGGCTTCCCAGTAATCCTTCTTGTTCATCCCTTCCCCATACTGCTTGGCAAACTGGCTCTCCGTCTGCAATGCCATGATCGCAATAACGAATTGGGTCATCGGATGCGTGGAGATAGGGAGCGCCTCGATCGCGGCAAATACATGATTCGGTACATGGCTGCGTCGCTGCCAGTTGGCCGTAATATGATGCACATCCTCTTCATTAGGCAATTCCCCCAACAGCATCAGGTGGAAGAGCCCTTCCGGTAAGGGCTCAGAGCAATTGGGAGCTTTGGGCAAGCTAGCCTGCAGTTCCGGGATGGAATAACCCCGGAAGCGGATCCCATCCTTGGCATCCAGCAGGGACGTCTCGCTGACCAATCCCGTAATACCCCTCATACCCTGATAGATCTGGGACAATGTCACTTCTCCTATTTTCTNNAGTAAATCCTTGATCTCTGCGGCCACTATATCCGCCTTAGTCTTAAACCTGTCTTTTATGGTTATCATGTAGAAGCAATTTTAAACTCTTCAGATTGAAGATGGATTAGCTGACTTGTCCCGATAAAGTTAGGTCAAGAACATAGTACAACAAAGGAAAAGCAGCAAAGTTTTATATTAAAATCATATTAACAACTCATAGGCAATAGTTAACAGTTGTTAGTCAAAAGCTATTTTGCCGTCCTGAAGTATAACAATAATGCCACCCCGCTAAAAATAATATTAGGCAGCCATGCAGCCAGCATGGGCGGGAAATCGCTCTTCTGGGAAAAAGTAACGGAAAACTTATCCATTACCACAAAGATCGACGCGGTGACAAGGCCTATCGCCATTTGCAGCCCGCTTCCTCCCCGTACCTTGCGGGAAGCGATGATGGCTCCCATCAGGGTCATAATGATGACGGAAAAAGGAGAGGCGTCCCGACGGTAACGTTCTACTTTATAGGTATTCAGCCCTTCGGTACCCCGGATCATTTCCATATGTATGAACTGCCTTAATTCCGGAGAGGTCATTTTATCTTTCAGGTAATCATCCCTTTTTAGCTCGCGGGGCTGGACGTTCAGGTTGACATGAAGCGAATCGAGCTTACGAATGTTCTCATTCATGCCGTTGATGTTTCGCTCGATCACATTGCGCAGCTTCCAGTCCTTTTTGACCGGATCCCATTTGATCGATTCGGCCCGCATGTTATAATAGATCCTGTTCCCGCGGATGCGCTGCATGAAAAAGTTACTGGCCGATTTGGCGGAAGTATCATAATACCTCATAGCGACAAAAGTCGTCGAATCGACCCGGAGGTAATAGTTGTTGTTTTTGTACGGATCTCCATTGTAGGAACTGTTTCGATCGACATAATTCGCCTGGAAATCGGTCCTGATTTCGTTGGCCCTGGGAACCCAGTACTGGCTTGCAAGCCAGAATATGGTAGCCAGTAATATCGATCCGACCAGGTAAGGACGCAGCATCCGGTTATAACGCACTCCGCCTGCCAGGATAGCAATGAACTCGGACCGGACAGCCATCTTGGAAGTGAAAAAGATCACCGCCACATAAACAAACAATGGGAAGATCATGGAGATGATAAAAGGCACAAAACCAAAATAATAATGCGTAACAAGCTGCCAGCTGCTCAGTCCGGACCTCACAAAATCATCCGCTTTCTCGCTGGTATCTATCACTACGGCGATCACCGTGATCAAGAGTATCGTGAACACGAATGTGCTGAATAATTTCCTGAGTATGTACCTGTCTAATATAGTAAGCATGATGGCTTTTTCCCGGGGTAAACCCTGTATCCGCCCCTGGCAGGATTTCCTCCGGTTAGCGCGCAAAAGTAATGTAAAAAAAATAAGGGTGGAAGGGATGATAGTGAAGCCTTTGTGAAAGATCAAGGCTCTGCCACCCAACTACAATAACAGTTTGTTAACAATTTTTACGGAAATCTCGATTTAACCAATATTTGACGTAGCTTCACCTCAAATTTCCTCGAAAAGGGAGGTATAAATTTTTTATGCTTGCCCAAGGAAAAAGTTAAAAAGTTCCCGATTACAGTTTTTTTTCGAAGGACTCTCTTCTTAAAATCCGATAATTCATAAAAAAATCTGTTAAAACCCAGGGTTATCTGATAACCTTTCTGGAAACATCAAAAACATTAATTTAAATCGTTGTTAAGGAGATCAGTCTCAGACCAGGCATTTTGCATGAAGAAAATAATTTTACGGTAAGTTGTTCAAAAAATTGTGACCCAAGAAACTCGCATCCTATTTAACTGAAAAAAAGATTGTACATGGATCTGGTCCGCACGAGTCTATGGTTTGTCTATCTCGCAATACAAGCATTTCTGGCATCCTTTCTCATCCAGCCTTTTGTTTTGTTATTGATATACGGGGTTAGAAAGATCTTTGTCCCTAAAGAAGAGGATATTTATACGACCCCCATTAAAAAGAACTATCATTTCGGGGTAATTATAACCGCCCACAGGGAAATCGCTTTCATTCCTCCCATCATCGATTCCCTGCTGAAGCAAACATATTCGCATTTTAACATATACGTGGTAGCCGATGATTGTGACATCAGCACATTAAATTTTCAGGATCCCAGGGTACATATACTAAAACCGCCGGTGGCCCTTAATACAAATAGTAAGTCGATCAGTTATGCGGTAGAACATTTCGGGGATGCCGACGAGATCATGGTGCTTTTTGACCCCGACAACCTGGTTCACCCAAGATTTCTGGAAATACTGAATATCTATTACAATAGGGGATATAAAGCCGCGCAAGGCAATTTATATTCCAAGAGTATTGTCGGCACTTATGAGAAAATAGATAGCGTCGGCGTGGTGTTT
>PLXD01000566.1 GCA_003151295.1 Chitinophagaceae bacterium
TGGTAGTTTAAACGAGACGCTAGTGTTTTCAATTCATTAATATCTATAACGTAAATGTGCATTATATAGGGTCGAGTTTTGGAGATACAACGGCGGCAACGTATTTGTTGATTGGCCCGAACTGGAAAGGGAAAATTCCGGCAGGTTTGAAGCCTATATATTTTAAAGATGCATATCTTAATCTGTTTGGCAGACGCTTGTTGAAGATGATACTGCTGACTTAAAAAATGTGCTTATCCTGCAACACCAGGCTTGGCTGACACCTCTAAGTAAATGGCCGGCAGAAGAACATCAATATGCAGGGCTTCAACGTACTGATTCAATTGGTTTTTATAATGCCATTGATAGTTTTTTTGTCAATCTTGACAACGCATTAAAGCTGAGTAATGCTCCGGAACACGATAAACCCATTTTAAACAAGCTTTCTATTTTAGGTATACTCCTTATTGGATGCTGAGGGAGCGAGCGGCGATATTGATTTCGGAAACGGATGGCAAAGAACCAATCCGCGTGTTGGTGATTGGGGTTTAGATTACCTGGATGAGGCCTTGTACATGAAACATGGATTTTATGCCGGACATACGGAAACAGAAGCGTTTTATATCGTTCCAAAATCAAGAGAAGGGCACGACTATTTTAAAGGTGATCACAAATATAAAATCCATTTTTCCAAAGATTCATTCCCGCCGTTGAAAAAAATGGGCTTCTGGTCGATCACCGCCAATGAAATACCTGGTTATTTTCTCATATTAAACCCTATTCACCGTTATGCGATCCGTGATCGTACCAGGGGTTTGAAATTTAATACCGATGGTTCGCTGGATATTTATATACAGGCTGATGAACCGGATGGGGATAAGAGATCAAACTGGCTGCCAATTGCCAAGGGCGAATCTACGACGACTTTCCGGGTATATTTGCCTAAAGTGGAAAATCCAGATGCCTTGACCCCCATTCGCCATTTTAATTTAGCTTTAAAAGAGACCGGCGTGAGGGGGTCAGGTTAACCGGGTTTTACAGGCAATGGGCAAACGGGACCTGGACAATTACCAATGATACAATTTATTTTAAGTTTGTTCCAGTTTATGATACCATAAAATACAGTAATATTTTGCCCTGGAATTGTCGGATGATGAAATACCATCTGTTTCCATCCCCTCACCTATAGCACAATTAAGAGTTGGAGGACAGGATCCAGCCAGGATGCCAAGAAGACTATTTTATCGTTAGGATAAACTCTTTACAATAAATAAAAACGGGAAATTGATTAAAAGGAAAGAAAAGGGGTGGCATGGGAAATGGCATTTGTGGTGTATTCATAGGAGTAAATTTTATAAATAACGACTCCTTCGTCAGCAAAGAATTTCATATAGCTAAGGGATAGTTTACCCACACAATCTGTCATCAACTATCGGCGTTTTTTCCAATCTTATCTTAGCTCATTGCTTCCAGATAACAATTAGGTTAACACCCAATTGCATCCCCTCCATCATATTATATAAGAAACACTTCCGGACTTAAGTTTAATGAGATTTTTAATTACTTTGTTAACGGCATCGCCGTTTTTATAATTTCGCTTGACAAGAGGTCGCCTAAACCAGCACCATAAAAACTTACGCTGGATTCGTACCCTTCACCGTGAACATATTGGTCGCGGCTGAGGATATAGCTTATCCATTCGTTGGCAAGCCCCCCGATAGCAACATATTTGATGCCTCCGCCTTTTAATGAGGCTTTTATTTTCATGCCCAACCCTGCGGCCATTTCGCCCGGCACTCCAGCGATAATCAAGTCCCCTATTCTCACCGATCCCAAACCAACTTCGGTCGGGCAAAGCATATCGATGATAGTCTTCACCGTTTTTTCATTTAACTTATATTCATCCCCTCCGGTTTTCATAAATGAGGGATGCGCTATATGTTCCGGTAAGGTGATTGTGCGATAACTGTAGGCGAATACTTCTATATTTTTTGTTTGGATTTCCTTAAACAACTCAAAAGCTTTTGCCGCTATTTTTTTGCCATAGATTTCTATTTTTTTGTAGCCGTCAATGGGTTCGTCTAAGATGGGCGACTGGTCTCCTTCAGCACCATTGTAATACATGGCGGTTACACCATTGCCAATTAAATTCTGAAGTTCGCTTTGGAGGTAGCCCGGCCATTCCGCAGAAACCAACATATCCTTTCCACCTAAGAAAGTAGGATGAGCTGTCCAGTTTACCAAAACGGCCAATGGTTTGCCATTCGTCAAGTCAATGCGGGTAGTGATCAGTTCTTTGTCCACCTCCGAATCTTTTCTCCTGTTGTGGTTGAGTGAGTCAATGATCATGCTCTTTGTCCCGATTTTTACCGGTTGATAGCTTTGGTCAACTTCCTTTATCAATGCTTCAAGTTTATCCAATAAAAATTTAAGCAGTTCAGGTTGAAAAATTCCTATCTGAGGATTGTTCAAAAGATTTTTACTGTTCAATGCGGCCATTTCAAGGCTTCCGTGCGAATGGCTGGGCAAAAGCATAATATTTTCCATGCCCCATCCATGACCGGAAATTCTTTTTATCAAATCACTTTTAACATTTGAGGGAAGCCCGAGGATGTCAAGGGTTATGATTACATACTTGCGATGATCCATTTGTAATGCCAGAGCTTTAGCCCAAATCCTGTCGTGGATGGCAATGGCTGGTTTGTTCATCATTTCCCCATAACCCCCCAAGGTATAGTTCATTTCAATGGGCGGGGTAATATCAACCGCAGCTACACTCGCGGTTGGATTGCCCCCTCGTGATGCAAAACCGATAGACAACTGCACCAATGAACTTATGCTTAAAAATAATTTCTTCATGATATTTCTATTTATGTGAACACTACGTTTTTGAAAACCAATTATTCAATCAAGTCCGTATTTCAGGTTTTTACAAGACTTAAATTTATTTCATGATTAAACTTAAGTCAAAGCTCTCAATTTAAGAAATGCAATCCAATCGATGGCGGCTACCTGTCACAACGGGCTGTTCCGGGATATTGAAGAATGCCTTACATTCGCTCAATGCATAGAAGAGGATTTTTAAGACTTACGGGATTTTCTGCAGCAGCCCTGGTTTTTCAAAAAAATTTCCCTGCAGGCTTCTCTGGCGAAGACCTCCTTCATTTTCCTTCCGGTATTTCCTGTTGGATGGACGGACAGTGGAAGGATTTGACTGGCTCCAAAGAATCCTGGAAATACCAGGACATGACCGTAAAGCTGGTACATGCTGACGGTTCTTTGAAGGTATCGTTGCGGTCTCCGGGAATGGAGCTTAGCCGCTTGCGTATTCGTTGGAAACAGGGTTTTTCTTCAAAGGCCCGCTGTTTGGGAGATGCCTGGGAGCTATCATACGGAGATCTTGCCTGGACGGAGGGTTTACCCTCGACAAAGGCTCCCTGGTATTTATTAACCAATGATGGGACATCGACTCATGCTTTTGGAGTAAGGACCGGCGCGGCCTGTTTCTGCAGTTGGCAGGCAGGGCTGGGACAACTGGACCTTTTTCTGGATACACAATCCGGAGCCATGGGCGTCCTGTTGGGGAACAGGGAACTGCAAGCTGCCGAGATCATAACAACGTGCAGCCGGCCTGGTGAGACAGCGTTCCAAACGGATGCACGCTTTTGCAAAATGATGTGCAAACAGCCCAGGTTGCCGGCTAAACCTGTATATGGCATCAATGACTGGTATTTCGCGTACGGGAAAAATTCGAAGGAGCAGATACTTGAGAGGACGGCAGCGCTGGCGGTCCTGGCACAGGACAACGAAAACAGGCCTTTTTCGGTCATTGATGACGGATGGATGTACCACGACCCGGAGGACCCCAATACCCTCTGCTGGGGTTCCGATTTCAGTAAATCCAATGATCAATTCGGCGACATGGCTACGCTAGCCGATGAAATAAAGAAGCTGGGCATGCGACCCGGCCTCTGGACGCGAACTTTGTTGGCCAATTCCAATGACCGGCCCTCGGGTCTTACGCCACTCCGGCCCGGGGAAAACAACCCCAAGAAACGCTACCTGGACCCCACGATTCCCGAAAACATCCATCGCATACAAGGAATTATCCGGGGTTACAAAGACTGGGGGTTTGAACTCATAAAGCACGATTACAGCACTTTCGATTGTTTTGGCCGCTGGGGGGATGATATGAAGGAAACGACGGCGGTGGGAGGTTGGCATTTCCAGGATCGTTCCCGCACCAATGCTGAGATTGTGCTTACCCTATATCAGGCGATCAGGGAGGCAGCCGGAGACATGTACTTGATTGGGTGTAATACGGTCAGCCATTTGTCCGCGGGGCTCTTTGAACTTAACCGGATCGGGGACGATACCAGTGGGAAAGAATGGGCGAGGACATTGAAAATGGGGGTCAATTCAATGGCTTTCCGCCTTCCCCAGCATGGGGCTTTCTATGCAGTGGACGGTGATTGCGTTGGATTGACAACGCTGGTTCCCTGGGAAAAAAATAAGCAATGGATGCAGCTACTGGCTGAGAGCGGCGCCCCACTTTTTATTTCAGCCCAAAAAGAGGCAACCGGCTCGGAACAGCAGGCATTTATCAAGCAGTGCTTCAGCCAGGCTTCCATCGAACAACCGACCGGTGAACCATTGGATTGGATGACCAATCCACGTCCCGGGAAATGGAAGTTAAATGGGAGAGAGGTTGAGTTTGCATGGTAAGAATCTACTTCCAGTGCTATTTCCATCAGACTGGTTCGCATGGTGGAAAATACGCGACCCTTGACCCATGAATTATTTTTCTGATTGACCCATTTTCCATATGATAATCAAGCTCATTCTGGGTCATCTGAGAACGCAATCATTGGATCTATAATCAGAGCTGCAACGAAAATTAAATAATACGTTCGCCGACTAAACGAAGCAGTGGGGCAAATCCATCTGATAGAGAAAGAATTGCAGGAAAATAAAAATGGCACAAGTGAAGGAAATTTCGACTTGTGCCGTGACTGATATGCGGAGAGAGAGGGATTCGTGGTTTATTGGTCAAACCCTTGCCCCGCCCACATCTCCTACTGATTTTTCAGGTCATCAAATAGGTCACTTGGACCGACAAAAGAGCTAATTCCTTTCCAAGAGCAAAGTTAACTAAATTTTAAAAGGATTAATTGGGATTTCTTGAAAGATATAAACACTCTCTTAAGAAAAAGTCCACTTTGCTTTGACGACATACAAATTTGATTGGGTTTTCCAGATGTGAACGTGACGTTAAAAGCTTGACGAAATTCGAGCGGCAGATTATCTTTAGGGTTGCAAAACCTTCTGTATGAGAAATGCCTGCCTTTCCCTGATCATTCTTTTTTTTGGCCTGTCCCTCTCGGCGCAACGGGATTCTTCACGATTGGATATTGGATGGTTGACGCTTGACCGAAACCTCACGCAGACCCTCACCGTGAAAGGCTCCGACCTGGAAAAGATGCCTTTTGTCAATCTCAGCGATGCTATCCGAGCCTGGTTCTACGGCGCCTATACCGTGCCCGGGACGCTGGCTTATGTAGTGGATGGGAACCCGGTGACAGACGTCAATCTCTATCCTATCTATGATATTGAAGAGGTAACGCTGGTGATGAATGCCGTCGGAGCCGCCGCATATGGCTCTTCGCAACAAGACCTTGTGGTGGTTACGACGAAACGGGGAAAGGAAAAGCAGGGTTCCCGGTTGGCAGGTCAGGCAGGACCGGTGAATGCGAATGGAAATGGGGTGAAGACCTTCACGAATGTCTATCACCAGTATTTTGTTTCGGGATACGGTCATTCGGAAAAATTGGACTATGGCCTTTCTGCCGACTGGGTGCGGGATGTTTCGCCCACGTCCTCAGGGTCGGGTCATCATGAGACGACGCCCCTGAATCTGCAACGGGTGCGATTGAACGGGTATCTACGTTGGGAGCTGGTAAAGGGGCAGAGTATCGAACTGGGTATAGGATATATGCCGCAGCGAATCGATGCGAATCTTGATTCCTCGTATCAAATCGACTGGCGAGTGCGAGGCCATCTGCTGGCGCCGCAACTGAACTGGAAGGGGGAGCTGTTACCGGGGCTGCGGGAGGAATTTCGGGCGGGTTTTATAGGATCGTCAACCGACGTCTCCCAGCTTTGGAACGATGGAGTTAATTATGGTGGCATCCTTTCAAAAAATCAGGCAAGTCAGTATTTTGTGCAGGAACGGTTGGGTTATAAACTAGAAAAGGGAGCCTGGACCTTTCGGCCCGCGGTGAATTTATTTTATGATCATATCGACGAGAAGAGCGCTTATGGTACGACGACTGTCGATATCTCGAGTACTCCGCCGATTATCCACCCACCCGTGTTGCCGCCCTTGCAGGAGCAGAAAGGCGATCAGCTTTTTCTGACGCCTTCGGTTGAGCTTGGCTGGCGGCATGCAATAAACCTGCAAGTGGGTGTAGCCGCGAATCTTCATGGTGGCGGAAGCGATACGGCGTACGCGAAGCTGCTTCCCTTTGCAACCCTGGGAGTGGATGTGTTTGGATTTGGAGCGAGCTCCCGGCGAAAGAGCAGCCTTGTGTTATCGGGATCGTATGCGGAGCGAACACAGGTGTTTGTTGATGATTATTCGATGATCGATCTGTCTGGCGGTGGCGGGGGCTATAGTCTTGCGGATGTGAGCCGGCCGAAATATACGTATGAGTTT